>NZ_JBMDIJ010000107.1:0-16578 GCF_057808595.1 Pseudomonas sp. FG98
AGCCGCTCCCACAAGGTCCGCGTTGAGCATGGCAGAGATGTGTAGATACCCATGCTCATCGCTGGCAAGCCAGCTCCCACAAGGATCGGCGTACATCGCCCCTGTGGGAGCTGGCTTGCCAGCGATGAGGCCCCCAAGACCAGCACAGCAGTCAGCGCTCGATCACACAACCCAAGGCCGTAGCAATCCGCCGAACCGCCCCACCTTCAGCCTTGACCTTCAACCCCTCGATCTCCCGCCGCACCGGATAGCCCTTGCGCAACAGATCGAACGCCACCTTCTGCGCTGCCGGATCATCGCCGAGACTGCGGCGGAAATCCGCATCGTCGCGGCGCGGGTCATACACCGCGCGGCACAGGGTCGCCAGGGCCCAGGCCGGATCGGTGTCGGCCTGGAATTCCAGCCGCGCCAGCCAGGGCTGGGGCAGCAAGTCGGCAAGCTGTACCCGCTCCGCCTCGCCGCGCCAGGCGCAATAGGCCTGGTAGATCTGCGCCGTGCCGCGCTGCTTGCCGTCGAGGCTGTAGCCGGCGATATGCGGGGTGGCGATCACGCACAGATCGGCCAGTTCCACGTCCACCAGCGGCTCCTCTTCCCAGACATCCAGCACCGCCAGCACATCCTCGCGCGCCAGCAGCAGTTCACGCAGCGCCGCATTGTCGATGACCGGGCCACGGGCAGCATTGATCAACCAGGCCCCCGGACGCAGTTGTGCCAGGCGCTCGCGGTCCAGCAGATGCCAGGTCGGCTGCTCGCCGGCGCGGGTCAAGGGCGTGTGCAGGCTGATCACGTCGCACTCGGCGAGGATCCGCTCCAGCCCGACATAATCCCCGCCCTCGGCAGCCTGGCGTGGCGGATCGCAGACCAGCACCTTCCAACCCAGCCCGCGCAACACCTCGACCAGGCGCCCGCCGACCTGACCGGCGCCCACCACACCATAAGTGCGCGAAGCCAGCTCGGCGCCATCCAGCTCGGCCAGGGTCAGCAGGCTGCCCAGCACGTAGTCCACCACCCCCCGGGCGTTGCAACCCGGTGCGCTGGACCAGTGGATACCGGCCTCGGCGAAATAACCGAGGTCCAGGTGGTCGGTACCGATGGTGCAGGTGCCGACGAAGCGTACCCGACTGCCTTCGAGCAGGGCCCGGTCGACCTTGGTCACCGAACGCACCAGCAGCACATCGGCGTCGCGCACGCAGTCGCTGTCGATGGCCCGCCCCGGATAACGGCGGATCTCGCCGAAGCCGGCAAAGAAGGCATCGAGCAGGGGGATGTTTTCGTCGGCAACGATCAGCATGGGGGGTCTCCTGTGAGGGGTTGGCAGTGTAGGGGGTGGAATGGGCAATGACCAAGCGGTGTCTGGCCGGGCCTCATCGCTGGCAAGCCAGCTCCCACAGTGTCCGCAGCGCAAGTGAACGTTGTGGGAGCTGGCTTGCCAGCGATGAGGCCAGACCAGACACCAACATTTCCTGACCAGACGATCAAGGGGTAGACTACGCCGCTTTCCCTGCCAGCCCCTCGATCACATGCCTGCCATCCGCACCGAAGTCCGCAGCCTGCTGCGCCTTGCCACCCCGATCATCGTCGCCCAGTTGGCGACCACCGCCATGGGCTTCGTCGACGCGGTGATGGCCGGCCGGGTCAGCCCCGAGGACCTTGCCGCCGTGGCCCTGGGCAACTCGATCTGGATCCCGGTGTACCTGCTGATGACCGGCATCCTTTTGGCCACCACGCCCAAGGTGGCGCAGCGCTTCGGCGCCGGCCAGCACGGCGAGATCGGCCCGTTGGTGCGTCAGGCGCTGTGGCTGGCGCTGGTGGTGGGCCTGCTGTCCAGCGCCCTGCTGCTCGGCGCCGAGCCCATCCTGCACCTGATGAAAGTCGATCCGCAGTTGATCGAGCCGAGCATGGGCTACCTGCACGGCATCGCCTTCGGTTTCCCCGGCATCGCCCTCTATTACGTGCTGCGCTGCTACAGCGATGGCCTGGGCCGGACCCGGCCGAGCATGGTCATCGGCCTCTGCGGCCTGCTGCTGAATATCCCGCTGAACTGGGTGCTGATCTACGGCCATCTCGGCCTGCCGGCGCTGGGTGGCGTCGGTTGCGGCTGGGCCACCGGCATTGTCGGCTGGTTCATGGCCCTGAGCATGGCCGCCTGGAGCCGCTGGGCACCGGCCTATGCCAGCAGCCGGGTGCTGGTGCGCCTCGACCGGCCGCAGTGGACGACGATCAAGCGCCTGCTCGGCATCGGCCTGCCGATCGGCATCGCGGTGTTCGCCGAGTCGAGCATCTTCGCGGTGATCGCCCTGCTGATCGGCAGCCTCGGCCCGACCGTGGTCGCCGGGCACCAGATCGCCCTGAACATCAGCTCGCTGCTGTTCATGATCCCCTACTCCCTGGGCATGGCGGTGACGGTCCGGGTAGGCCAGGCAGTGGGTCGCGGCGATCCGCACCAGGCGCGCTTCGCCGCCCAGGTCGGGCTGGGCACGGCGCTGGTTTTCGCGGCCTTCTCCGCCTCGCTGATCCTCTTGCTGCGCGAGCAGATTGCGTCGATCTACACGCCGGACAGCGCAGTGATCCAGATCGCCGCGATGCTCATCGTGTTCGCCGCGCTCTACCAGTTCTCCGACGCCATCCAGGTGATCTGCGCCGGCGCCCTGCGCGGCTACCAGGACACCCGGGTGACCATGATCCTGACCCTGTTCGCCTACTGGGGCATCGGCCTGCCGGTGGGCTACCTGCTCGGGCTGACCGACCACCTGGGCCCGGCCAGCGGCCCCAGCGGCCTGTGGCAGGGACTGATCGCCGGCCTGACCTGCGCGGCGATCATGCTGTCGATCCGCCTGCTGCGCTGCACCCGACGGCATATCCGCCGGGCCGCCCAGGTGGGCGAGAGCGACCTCAGCCCAGGTTGAAGCGCGCGGTGTTGTCGTTGAGCGCGCGGCTGCCCTGGCTGAGGGTGTCCGCCGCCTGGTTCACCGCGCGAGCGCCGTCGAGCAGGCGGCCGGCGGCCTGATCGACCTGCTGGATATTGCCGCTGACCTCATCGGCAGTGCCGGTCTGCTCTTCCACCGCCGTGAGGATCTGCGCCAGGGTATCGGTGACGCCCTGCACCGCCCCGGCGATTTCCCCAAGGCGCTGGCCCAGCCCGGTCACCGACTGCGCATCCTCGACCGCCTGGCCACAGGCCGCCTCCATCAGGCTGACCGCCTGGGTCACGTTGGCGCGCAGGCTGTCCACCGTCGCGGCAATCTGTGCGGTGGACGCCTGGGTACGCTGGGACAGGCTGCGCACCTCATCCGCCACCACGGCAAAGCCTCGCCCCTGCTCCCCGGCCCGCGCCGCTTCGATGGCAGCGTTGAGGGCCAGCAGGTTGGTCTGCTCGGCGATGCCGCGAATGGCATCGACCACCGACTGGATCTGCTGGCCCTGCTCGCTGACCCGTCCCAGCGCCTCGGCGGTGTCGGTCAGGCGGCGGTTGAGCTGCTGGATGCTGTCGGTGGTGCGCTGGCTGTCGCGGCTGCTGTCCTCGGCAATGCGCCGGGTCTGCCGGGCGCTGTCCGAGGCATGCTCGCAACTGCGCGCCACTTCCTGTGAGGTCGCTGCCAACTGGGTAGCGGCGGCGGCGATCTGGCTGATCTGCGACTGCTGGCGCTCGACATCCTGCAAGGTGCCGTTGGCCTGGACGTTCAGGGTCTGCACCGCCGAGCCCAGTTGCCGGGTCTCGTGATTGACCCCGAGCAGGCTGGCGCGCAACTGCACCACGGCGACGTTCAGCGCCTGGCTGATCGCCGCCAGCTCGTCGCGGCCCTGCACCGACACCTCGACGCACAGGTTACCGTCGCGCAACGACTCGGCCAGGGTGGTGATGCCACTGGCACTGCGGCGGATCGAGGCTTGCAAACAGGCGAACAGGTACAGCGCGACCAGTAGCAGCCCGCCAATGGTCACGCCGACCGGGATGAACTCGCGGTTGGACTTGGCGTGGTAGTAGTCCAGGCGCTCGTTCAGCGACTGCAACGACTGCCCACGCAGGGCGAAGCTGTCGTCCAGCAGACGGCCGATGCTGGCCTCGAACTCGGCCGGCTTGAGCTTGATGGTGCCGCCGAACAGGCCGTCATCCAGCACCGCCAATTCGCTATCGAGCACCTTCAGGCTCGCCCCGTAACGCCCGGCCCAACCCTGCAACTCGGGGGGCAGGCGGGTTTGCAGAGCGCCAGCGGTCTTGACCATCTGCTCGCGGGCATCGCCGATACGGCTGCGCAGGTCGCGTATCTGCAGGCGGCTTTGCAGGCTGAACTGGCCGGAGACCACCGAGGTCTGGCCGATACTGGCCATGCGTCCGATCCGCTCGATCAGCTCCGGCGTCTGCTGGGTCGAGAGCTGCATCAGCAGGTAGGTTTCCAGCCACGGGTCGAGGATCAGACCGGTGTCCATGGCGATCTGCTCACGCAAGGCTTGCAGGTGGCCGATGGTCGCGGTGAAACGGTCGTAGCCATCCGGCCACCAGCCGACCCCGCGCAGCGACTGGCTGTCCAGGCCGGCCACCGAACCTTGCAGGGTTTCGTAACGGGCCAGGGTGTCGGCGCCAGCCTTTTCCTGGTCCAGGGTGGCCTTGAGGTTTTTCAGTGACTGTTCGATGCGCGGCAGCGCGGCATCGATCTCGCCCATTAACTGCCGCGCTTCGGCGGTGGGCTCGCGAAGGATATCGATGGCTTTCCAGCGCGCCGCCCGATAGCGCTGGGCCGACAGCTCGCGCTCCAGTTCGTCGAGTACCAGCAACTGGCGCACGCCGGACTGTTCGCCGGCAATTACCGACAGCCGTGCACGGTAATCCATACCGATCAGCCCCAGGCTGAACACCAACGGCAGCATGAACAGCAAAAACAGCAACTGGAACTTGCGAGCGAAGCCAAAGCGCCCCAACAACCGCGCACCCGGTGACAACAGACTGTTCATGACTCACTCCTGCGCATATGGGTACCCTTGAGCGCAAACGTTTCCGCAGACGCCAGGGTGATAGCGATTCGCTAGCAACCTGTGTGCCGGATAGTGGGAAGTCGAGGGAAGGCAGTGCTGGAACCGGGTGCAGGCAAAGGCCTCGCACCCAATCAGTGCACCCTGCCGGTGCAAGCGTCACCGGAGGAAACAGCGGAGTAACAGACAGGGGTGTCAGTCGAGCTTCTTGCGGATCCAGTACAGGTAGGTGCCGCCCTCTTCCTCCTGCTGCACCAGCTCATGGCCGAGGAACACGCAGAACTTGGGAATATCGCGACGGGTCGACGGGTCGGTGGCGATCACCTTGAGCAGGCCGCCGGCGCTGAGGTCACGCACGTACTGGTGCAACATCATCACCGGCTCCGGGCAGTTCAGGCCGGTGGCATCGAGCACGGCGTCAGGGGTGAAATCGGTCATTGGAAAACTCCACAGGCGTTGAATTCAGCGGGACTTGAGGTCGAGGCGACGCAGGTGGCAGGTCACCTCCTCGCGGTCGTGGTAGAGCTGCTTGCAGCCGATGGAAACCTTGACCTTGCGCGCCTTGAAGCCCTCTTCGATGCGTTCCAGCAGGCGCTTTACCTCGGCGTAGCGCTGCTTCATCGGCAGCTTGAGATTGACCACCGCCTCGCGGCAATGCCCGTCACCCAGCCATTCCTCGATCATCGCCGCAGTGCGCGCCGGCTTCTCGACGATATCGCAGACCATCCAGTCGACCCGCTGCTTCGGCTTCCAGGTAAAGCCGTCGGCCATCAAGTGCTGGATCAAGCCGGTGTCCATCAGGCTTTCGGCCATCGGCCCGTTGTCGATGGCGGTGACCAGCATGCCGCGCTTGACCAGTTGGTAGGTCCAGCCACCCGGCGCGGCACCGAGGTCGACGCCGGTCATGTCATCGGACAGGCGCTGGTCCCATTGCTCGCGGGGGATGAAATGGTGCCAGGCCTCTTCCAGCTTCAAGGTCGAGCGGCTCGGTGCCTCGCGGGGGAACTTCAGGCGCGGGATGCCCATCGGCCACATCGCCGAGTTGTCGGCATCGGCCAGGCCGAGGAACACCCGCCGGCCACTGACGAAGGTCAGCAACAGGCGCGGCCCCGGGCCGTCCTGCTCGCGCAGGCGGCCGGCCTTGACCAGGGCCTTGCGCAGCGGTACTTCGAACTTGCGGCAGAAGGTCGAAAGCTCCTTGCCGTCGTTGCTGTCCATCACCTCCAGCCACAGGCTGCCGGCCACCGGGTAGTCGGCCAGGTGCTCCAGCAGCACGCTGATGCGGTCGGTTTCCGGCAGCTCGACGAAGCTGCCGCGGGCCCACTGGCGGGGGAAGATCAGCTGCTTGAAACGCAGCTCGCTCATCAGTCGCGCAGCGCCCTCGGCGTCGTTGCAGACGAACTCGGCGCAGGCGCTTTGCGGCTTGGCCTTGGCATAGCCGGCAACGTCGAGCAGCGCGGCATGCTCGCTGATCTCGGAACAGACCTCGCCCTCGAAACCGGGCCGGCAATGCAGGAACAGGGTATTCATCACTCACTCCAGAACGGCCGTTGGCGCAGTCGACCCCGGCCCTGACCGGGATCAACTCGCCCCGGCGGCAAATCGCCGAATGATAAAGGAGTTTCGGAACTGGCGACACGCCCCACCGGTCCAGTACTGGGTCGGGTCAGCCAAACGGGACTAACCTGACTGTTCAGCCAGGTCCGTGCCGTGCGGACCGTGCAGAAGGAGTTGATCGATGCCCTCGCTCGATAGCCTGAAAACCCTCAAGACCCTGGCCGTGGGTGGCCACGAATACCATTACTACAGTTTGACCGAGGCCGCGCGAAGCCTGGGCGACCTGCACAAGCTGCCGAAATCCCTCAAGGTGCTGCTGGAAAACCTGCTGCGCTGGGAAGACGGCGAAACCGTCATCGGCACTGACCTGCAGGCCCTGGCCGACTGGCTCAAGGAACGCAAATCCGACCGCGAGATCCAGTACCGCCCGGCGCGGGTATTGATGCAGGACTTCACCGGGGTGCCGGCGGTGGTCGACCTGGCCGCCATGCGCGCAGCGATGGCCAAGGCCGGTGGCGATCCGCAGCGGATCAATCCGCTGTCGCCAGTGGACCTGGTGATCGACCACTCGGTGATGGTCGACCGCTACGCCAGCCCGGCCGCGTTCAGTGAAAACGTCGACATCGAAATGCAGCGCAATGGTGAGCGCTACGCCTTCCTGCGCTGGGGCCAGAACGCCTTCGACAACTTCCGCGTGGTGCCGCCGGGTACCGGCATCTGCCACCAGGTCAACCTGGAATACCTCGGCCGCACGGTCTGGACCCGCGAGGAAGACGGCCGCACCTGGGCGTTCCCCGACACCCTGGTCGGCACCGACTCGCACACCACCATGATCAACGGCCTCGGTGTGCTCGGCTGGGGCGTCGGCGGCATCGAGGCGGAAGCGGCCATGCTTGGCCAGCCGGTGTCGATGCTGATTCCCGAGGTGATCGGCTTCAAGCTCACCGGCAAGCTGCGCGAAGGCATCACCGCCACCGACCTGGTGCTGACAGTGACGCAGATGCTGCGCAAGAAAGGTGTGGTGGGCAAATTCGTCGAATTCTACGGTGACGGCCTCGCCGACCTGCCCCTGGCCGACCGCGCCACCCTGGCCAACATGGCCCCGGAATACGGCGCTACCTGCGGTTTCTTCCCGGTGGACGACGTGACCCTGGATTACCTGCGGCTGTCCGGGCGGCCGACGGACACCGTCGAACTGGTCGAAGCCTATTGCAAGGCCCAGGGCCTGTGGCGCGAGCCGGGCCAGGAGCCCGTGTTCAGCGATAGCCTGGCGTTGGACATGGGCGAGGTCCAGGCCAGCCTGGCCGGGCCGAAACGGCCGCAGGACCGGGTCGCCCTGCCCGGTGTCGGCAAGGCTTTCGATGACTTCCTCGGCCTCAATGCGCGCAAGACTGGTGCCGAAGGCCACGGCGAGATCCGTTTCGACTTCGAAGGCCGGCAACACACCCTCAAGGACGGCGCCGTGGTGATCGCGGCAATCACCTCCTGCACCAACACGTCCAACCCCAGCGTGATGATGGCCGCCGGCCTGCTGGCGAAAAAGGCCGTGGAAAAGGGTCTGCAACGCAAGCCGTGGGTCAAGAGCTCGCTGGCCCCCGGCTCCAAGGTGGTCACCGACTACTACAAGGCGGCCGGCCTGACCCGCTATCTGGATGAACTGGGCTTCGACCTGGTGGGCTATGGCTGCACCACCTGCATCGGCAACTCGGGGCCGCTGGCCGAACCGATCGAGGCGGCGATCAGCAAGGCCGACCTGGTGGTGGCGTCGGTGCTGTCCGGCAACCGCAACTTCGAAGGCCGCGTGCATCCGTTGGTGAAGACCAACTGGCTGGCCTCGCCGCCGCTGGTGGTGGCCTATGCCCTGGCCGGCACGGTGCGCATCGACCTCGGCAGCGAGCCCCTGGGCCAGGACGCCAGCGGCCAGCCGGTGTACCTGCGGGACATCTGGCCGAGCCAGCAGGAAATCGCTGCGGCGGTGGCCCAGGTCGATACGCGGATGTTCCACAAGGAATACGCCGAAGTGTTCGCCGGCGATGCCCAATGGCAGGCCATCGAGGTACCGCAGGCCGCGACCTATGTCTGGCAGGACGACTCCACCTATATCCAGCACCCGCCCTTCTTCGACGGCATCTCCGGACCGCCGCCGGCCATCGGTGACGTGCACAGTGCGAGGATCCTCGCCCTGCTCGGCGACTCGGTGACCACCGACCACATCTCCCCGGCCGGTAATATCAAGGCCGACAGCCCGGCCGGGCGCTACCTGCGCGACAAGGGCGTGGAACCGAAGGACTTCAACTCCTACGGCTCACGGCGCGGCAACCATGAAGTGATGATGCGCGGCACCTTCGCCAATATCCGCATCCGCAACGAAATGCTTGGCGGCGAGGAAGGCGGCAACACCGTCCATGTGCCCAGCGGCGACAAGCTGGCGATCTACGATGCAGCCATGCGCTACCGCGACGAAGGCACCCCGCTGGTGGTGATCGCCGGGCAGGAATACGGCACCGGCTCCAGCCGCGACTGGGCGGCCAAGGGCACCAATCTGCTGGGGGTCAAGGCAGTGCTGGCGGAAAGCTTCGAGCGTATCCATCGCTCGAACCTGGTGGGCATGGGCGTGCTGCCATTGCAGTTCAGTGCCGGGCAGGATCGCAAGCAGCTCGGGCTTACCGGGCGGGAGAGCATCGACATCCTCGGCCTGACCGGTACCCGGATCGAGCCGCATATGAGCCTGGACCTGCGCATCACCCGGGAAGATGGCAGTGTCGAGAAGATCGCCGTGCTGTGCCGGATCGACACCTTGAATGAGGTCGAGTACTTCAAGGCCGGGGGGATTCTGCATTATGTGTTGCGGCAGATGATTGCTCGCTGACCTTGATCGCTGGCAAGCCAGCTCCCACAGGGTCCGCGGCGGACACCAATTCCGTGACCGACCCGGAACCCTGTGGGAGCCGGCTTGCCGGCGATGAAATGGCGCTGCCTGCACGTGTCCTGAGCACCACCACCACAGTCGAAGCCTGCATGCCCCTTCGCAAAGGACCCGACATGCACGCCTTCCGCTGGATTCTGCTGGCCCTGCCCACCACGGGTTATGCCCTGGCCCTGGGCCATGGCAGCCTTGGCCCGGCCGTTCTGCCGGTGATTGTCCTGCTGCTGGCCAGCGCCTGGATGGTGCGCCAACCGCAATGGAAAGTCGCAGGGCATCTGCTGTTCTTCCTTACCGCCCTGCCCCTCGCCCTGCACTGGTTCCCCGGTTTCGACAACGGCCGGGTATTCGATCAGGTCCGCTTCAGCCCCGACGCCGCACCCTTCTCCATGAACCTGAACCTGGACAAGCCACTGATCGGCTTCTGGCTGCTGCTGGCCTGTCCGTGGATCGTCCTGCCGCACGCTGCACGGCCGGGCCGGGCGCTGCTGGCAATCGTGGCGACACCCGTGGCCTGCCTGGGCATCGCCTGGCTCATCGGCCTGGTGGACTGCTCCCCCAAATGGCCACCCCAGGCCTGGCTCTGGGTCGCCAACAACCTGCTGCTGGTGAGCCTGGTGGAAGAGGCCCTGTTCCGCGGTTATCTCCAGGGCGGCCTGCAACGGTTTATCGGCGCCAACCCTGCCCTGGCCGCAAGCGCCCTGCTGTTCGGCCTGGCCCACGTCGGTGGCGGTTGGCCATGGGTCGCGCTGGCGACGCTGGCCGGGGTCGGTTATGGGCTAGCCTGGCGCCATGGCGGACTGCCGGCGGCGGTGCTCGCCCATTTCGGGCTGAACCTGGCGCATTTCGCCTGGTTCACCTACCCGCAGCTGGCGAACTCATGAACCATCGGTCATTGCCTGACTTATGTTGCGAAAGTGTGAAAGAATGCGCGCAAATTTCATGAACGTGACGACTTTCATTAGCCCAGGCGCTCAAAACGAATATTGAGCAAGATCAATAAAACCCAAATATTCATTCAATTTTTTCGTGTATCTGCCGATACCACACGAAAGCCTTGCGGATTGAACAGCTTATGCGCAACAACCAGCCGATTACCCAGAGAGAACGGACTTTCCCTGCCCAACAACGGTTGATTTCGACTACCGATGCCAAGGGTGTCATTACCTACTGCAACGATGCCTTCATCGAAATCAGCGGCTTCTCCCGCGATGAGCTGATGCGCGCGCCGCACAACCTGGTGCGCCACCCGGATGTGCCGCCTGCGGTATTCGCCCATATGTGGTCGACCCTCAAGCAGGGCCTGCCATGGATGGGCATCGTCAAGAACCGCTGCAAGTCCGGCGACCATTACTGGGTCAACGCCTACGTCACGCCGATCTTCGAGAACAACCAGGTGGTGGGCTACGAGTCGGTGCGGGTCAAGCCGACCGCCGAGCAGGTCCGCCGCGCCGAAGCCCTGTACAAGCGCATCAACGACGGCAAGTCGGCGATTCCGCGCCGCGACAAGTGGCTGCCGGTGCTGCAGGACTGGCTGCCGTTCATCATGGTCAGCCAGATCGGCTTCCTGATCGGTATCTGGCTGGGCCACTCCTGGGGCTTCGCCCTGGCCGCCGCCCTCTCCGTACCGCTGGGCCTGCTCGGCCTGAGCTGGCAGCAGCGCGGACTCAAGCGCCTGCTGCGCCTGGCCGAACAGACCACCTCCGACCCGCTGATCGCGCAGATGTTCACCGACAGCCGCGGCGTCCAGGCCCGCCTGGAAATGGCCATGCTCAGCCAGGACGCGCGCCTGAAGACCTGCCTGACGCGCCTGCAGGATACGGCCGAGCACCTCAACGAACAGGCCCGCCAGTCCGACGCCCTGGCCCACAACAGCTCCTCGGGCCTGGAACGCCAGCGGGTCGAGACCGAACAGGTCGCTGCGGCGGTCAACGAAATGGCCGCCACCACCCAGGAAGTGGCCAACCACGTGCAGCGCACCGCCGACGCCACCCAGGCGGCGAACCGCCTGACCGACCGCGGCCGCAGCATCGCCGGGGAAACCCGCGACGCCATCCAGCGCCTGTCCACTGCCGTGGGTGAAACCGGGCAGACCGTCACCCAATTGGCCCGCGACAGCGACGAGATCGGTGGCGTAGTCGACGTGATCAAGGGCATCGCCGACCAGACCAACCTGCTGGCGCTCAACGCCGCCATCGAAGCGGCCCGTGCCGGCGAGATGGGCCGCGGCTTCGCCGTGGTGGCCGACGAAGTGCGCCAGCTGGCCCAGCGCACCAGCGAGTCCACCGGGCAGATCCACAGCCTGATCGCCAAGCTGCAGCAGACCGCGACCAACGCCGTGCAGACCATGGAAGCCGGGCATCGCCAGGCCGAGGAAGGCGTGCAACGGGTGATGGAAGCGGACCAGGCGCTGGTGGGCATCAGCGAAGCGGTGGCCAATATCACCGACATGGCCACCCAGATTGCTGCCGCCACCGAGCAGCAGAGCTCGGTCGCCGAAGAGATCAGCCGCAACATCAGCACCATCGCCGCCCTGGCCGACCAGACGTCGGAGCAGGCGCAGCATTCGGCACTGCTCAGTGAAGAGCTGACCCATACGGCGACCACGCAGTACTCGCTGGTGGAGCGCTTCAACCGCTAAGGTTGAGTGGAATGACAAAGGCCCGAAAGTGTGAACCTCCGGGCCTTTTTTGTTGACCTTTCGGGCCTCATCGCTGGCAACGCCAGCTCCCACAGTGACCCGTGGGAGCTGGCGTTGCCAGCGATGAGACCCGAAAGATCAACTCACCAATCCAGGCTCAGGCGACTCTCGAAATACCGCTCCTCCCCCGTCAACGGATCCTTGAACCGCAGGCTCTTCGCCAACAGCTTCAGCGGCTTCGCATAGTCATCCTCACCCTGCAACACCTCCGGATAGAACGGGTCATTGCAGATCGGCGCCCCCAGCGCGGCCATGTGCACGCGCAACTGGTGGGTCTTGCCGGTCACCGGGGACAGACCGTAGCGCCACCATTGCCCGTGTTTCTCCAGCACCTCGGCGTGGGTCTCGCTGTTGCTCGTGCCCGGCACTTCCTGCATGCGGAAGAACGGCTCGCCATTGGCCATGCGGCTCTTGTGCACCAGCGGGAAGGCGACATCCGGCAAGGCCGGGGCGATGGCCTGGTACTGCTTGTCGATCTGCCGGGTCGGGAACAGTTGCTGGTACGCCGAGCGGCTTTGCGGATTGGCGGAGAACAGCACCAGCCCGGCGGTATGCCGGTCGATACGGTGCAACGGCACCAGGTGAGGGTTGTCGAGCCGGCGGATCAGGCGCCGCAACAGCGTCTGCTCGACATACTCGCCGGTCGGGGTAACCGGCAGGAAATGCGGCTTGTCCGCCACCACCAGGTGCTCATCCACATGCAGGATGTCTTCCAGCACCGGAATCGGCTTTTCATTGGGCACTTCGCGGAAATAGTGGATGCGCAGCCCCGGGCGATAGGGATGATCGACGGCGATCGGCTGCCCCTGGGCATCCAGCACCCGCCCCCGGGCAAAGCGATCGAGCCAGACCTCGCGGCCGATCGCCTTGAAGTGCTCGCAGAGACAGTCCAGCACCGTGGACCAGTTGCCCGGCGGCAGGCAGACCGTGCTGGCCTGCTGGCTGGCCGGATCGAAAGTAACGCTCATGGGAAGACTCGCAACCTGGAAGCCGGCCATTATCCGGGATGCTCGCCGCCTCAGCCAGCCTCGGTGGAGGCCGCGTCGCAACTGGCCTTGAGCCGGCGCAGAACGTCCACCGCCTCCCAGCGGCTGGCATCGTACAAGGCATAGGCCTGGCCTTCGTAGCCCACCACATCCAGGGGCCGATGAAAGCCGGCGCGCTGGAACAGTGCCTCGATCTCGGCAAAACAGGTGTTGAAGTGCACCTTGCCGAACGGCGTGCGCTCGTCGGTAACCAGCCCGTCCAGGCGCAGCTCCGCGACGACCTCGCCAATCTCCTCGGCAGACATGCGGTTGATGCTGGATTTCAATTGTTCGACCTTGACCATCATGCTTCTCCGGGCGCGAACCTGCCCGCCCCAATACTGTATTTATATACAGCATAGGAGGCAGGCAGGCCGAACGTCAATCAACGCAACGATTCATTGCAGGCCTGGCAGATAGCCAGTCCCGTTGCGGATAGTCAGCACCTGCCGGCGCTGGCGCTGTTCGGCAAGGCCAAGATGGACCCAGCCATCGAATTCAAGAATCAGCTGATCGAAGGCCAGGTCGCTGTCCCTGATCCGCTGCGCCAGCTGGCGCGGACTCAGGTTGACGGCCAGGATATCGGCGGCCAGCCCCCGGATATGGGCGCTGGAGTTCGAACCACCGATCCTGCGGTTGAGCGCCTCGCAGCGGTAGCCGCTGGTGACCAGGATCGGCCGGTCGACCAGAGTGCGTACTGCTTCGAGGGTCTTGCACAGTTCGACGAGGTTGGCGATGGCGACACTGTCGGGGCTGTTGTCCAGCCCCGCGCGCAGGGCGACCTGGGACGCAGTCATCTCGGCAAGGGTGAAATGGGGGGTGAGGTACATGCTTGCCACTCCTTTGGCTAGAAAATCCGCAGCGGCCACCAAGGCCGGTGCCAGCGGATTCTCCAACTGCCTCCGTGACAATTGCATGCGTCCTTGTGCATCAAAATGTGAAGCGGCGGATCACCCCAGGAAAGCCACTACCTGGTCCGCATCAAACGGCCAACCCAGCTCGGCGCCGTTGTCACAGCGGCGCAGCACGGGGATGCTCAGACCATAGCGCTCGAACAGTTGCTGATCGTCGGCGATATCCACCAGCTCGACCAACAGGCCGTGCTCTACGAAGGGCATGAGCAGCGCCTCGGCGACTTCGCACAGGTGGCAACCCAGGGTGCCGAACAACTGGCATTCAGGAAGCATGGAAAAATACCGATACAAATGAACGAAAGGTCCATTCTAGGACGCCGGGAAAAGCCCGTCGAGGCGACGCCTGGCGCTGCGCCAGACATTGACCCAGATCAACGCAGCGGCTTTTCGAGCGCTGTACTCTAGACGTTTTTTTGCTGTTTTTTACAGGGAGTGTGTGGTGTGTTCGCAAACCTGCTGATCATTCTGGCGTCGTCGCTGGTTGTCATCGCGGTATTCCGGCGTCTGCAATTGCCGCCGGTACTGGGATACCTGTGCGTCGGACTGTTCGTCGGTCCTACGGCGCTGGACTGGGTCAACGAGAGTGAGGAACTGCCGGACCTGGCGGAAATGGGCGTGGTATTCCTGCTGTTTTCCCTCGGCCTGGAATTCTCCCTGTCGAAAATGCTTGCCCTGCGCAAGGTGGTGTTCGGCCTCGGCAGCCTGCAGGTGGTGTTCTGCGGCCTGGCCCTGGCCGGTGCCCTAGCGCTGCTGGGTATGCCGAGCACGGCGGCCCTGCTGCTGGGCGGCGGCCTGGCGCTGTCCTCGACGGCCATCGTTTCCAAGGAACTGACCAGCCTCGGCGAGATCTTCAGCAGCCATGGCCAGAACGCCATCGGCGTGCTGCTGTTCCAGGACGTGGTGGCGGTGTTGCTGCTGACCCTGATCCCGGTGTTCGCCGGCGAATCCAGCCAGGCCTGGTACTGGGCCCTGCCGCTGACCCTGGGCAAGACCGTGATCCTCTTCGTCGGCCTGCTGCTGGCCAGTCGCTGGCTGCTGCCGCGCCTGTTCCACGAGGTGGCCAGTTCCCACTCGGCGGAGCTGTTCGTCCTGCTGGCGCTGGTGATCGTCCTGCTGACCGCCTGGCTGACCCACCTGCTCGGCCTGTCCCCGGCCCTCGGCGCCTTCCTCGCTGGCATGCTCCTCGGCGAAAGCAACTACCGGCACCAGATCGAGGCGGATATCCGCCCGTTCCGCGACATCCTGCTGGGCCTGTTCTTCGTCAGTATCGGCATGCTCATCGACCTGCACCTGTTCGCCAGCCATGGCCTGGAAATCCTCGCCCTGACCCTCGGCCTGCTGCTGCTCAAGGGCATCGTCGTGGCGGCGCTGGTGCGGGTCCGTGGCAGCGACGCGGAAACCGCCTGGCGCAGCGGCCTGGCCCTGGCCCAGGGCGGCGAGTTCTGCTTCGCCCTGATGGCGCAGATGCAGCAAAGCAACCTGCTGCCGGCCGAACTGGGTCAACTGCTGCTGGCAGCGACCTTCTGCTCGATGCTGGTCACCCCGTTGCTGCTGCGCGCCGCTCCGGCCGTGGCCCAGCGCTTGCACCGCAAGCCCAACGAGGAAATCCACCTGGAGGAAATCGAAGCGCAGAGTGCCGACATCAAGGGCCACGTGATCATCTGCGGCTACGGTCGGGTCGGCCAGTCCATCGGCCGCTTCCTGCGCCGCGAGCAGCTGCCGTTCATTGCCCTGGACGACGATCCGGTGCGGGTGCAGGAAGCGGCGGCCGGGGAGAACTGCGTGCATTACGGCGATTCGCGGCGTGGCGAATTACTGGAGGCCATCGGCCTTGAACGCTCGCGCCTGCTGGTGGTGGCGGTGGACAACACCGAGGTGGCGATGAGCGTGCTCAAGGCCGCGCGCCAACGCAACGCGCAGATTCCGATCCTGGTGCGCACCCGCGATGACAGCCTGCGCGACGAACTGCGCGCCGCCGGTGCCAGTGCGGTGGTCCCGGAGGTGCTGGAGTCCAGCGTGATGCTGGCATCCCATGCCCTGGTGATGCTCGGCGTGCCCGAGGAACGGGTGCGGCAGACCGTCGAGGAGGTCCGGCAGAGCCGCTACCGCCTGCTGCAAGGCTTCTACCAGGGGGCGCAAACCGACCTGGTCGACAGCGAAGGCCAGCCCAAGGTGCTGATGCATGCGGTGCACCTGCCAGCCACCGCCTATGCCTGCGGACGGCGCCTGGACGACCTGACCCTGGAGCAGTTGGGCGTGGAGCTACAGGCAGTGCAGCGCAATGGCACCGAGCTGGCGCTGAATACCGGCACCTGCCTGCATGCCGGTGATTCGGTGCTGGTGTGCGGGCCGTTGACTGCGATCAAGGCCAGCGAGGCCAGGTTGTTGGCGGGGCGGTGAGATCCCCGGGCGCTTGCCGCAAGCTTTGCTGCGTTCTTGAGATCGAGCGCCGCCCGCGCGGCGCATCGCCGGCAACGCCGGCTCCCACAT
>NZ_JBMDIJ010000108.1:0-16497 GCF_057808595.1 Pseudomonas sp. FG98
GACCGCGACCAACTCGGTCCAGGAAGGCGGCCAGATCACCTACACCGCCAAACTGTCCAACCCGGCCGGCAGCGCGATGACCGTAAGCCTGTCCAACGGCTCGACCATCACCATCGCCAAGGGCCTGAGCGAAGGCACGGTGACCGTCGATGCGCCGCGCAACAGCGTCTATGTGGATGCCACCAGCGTCAGCGCCAGCATTGCCGGCACTACGGGCGGTGATTTCGAGAAAGTGAACGTCAGCGCCACGCCGGCGATCACCTCCGTCACCGATACGCTCGATACCTCGACCGTGACCCTGACCGCGACCCCGAGCGTGATGGAAGGCGGCGTGGTGACCTACACCGCCACCGTCAGCGCACCGGTGACCGTGTCGCCGCTGGTGATCAGCCTGGCCAACGGGCAGTCGATCACCATCGCGGTCAACGCTACCAGCGGCTCGGTGGACTTCACCGCACCGAACAACGTGTATGCCACCAACTCGGCGCTGAGCAACAGCATCACCGGCGTGACCGGCGGCAACTACGAGAAACTGGTGACCGTCGGCACGCCAAGCACCGCGGTGACCGACAACCCGAACAACCTGGACACCACCGGGGTCAGCCTGACCGCCACCGGTACCGTCCAGGAAGGCGGACAGATCACCTACACCGCCAAGCTGACCAATCCGGCCGGCAGCGCGATGACGATCAGCCTGAGCAACGGTTCGACCATCACCATCGCCAAGGGCCTGAGCGAAGGCAGCGTGACCGTCGATGCACCGCGTAACAGCGTGTACGTCGACGCCACCAATGTCAGCGCCAGCATCACCGGCACCAGCGGCGGCGACTTCGAGAAGCTGAATGTCAGCGCCACTCCGGCCGTGACCGCAGTCACCGACAGCATCGACACCAGCACCGTGACCCTGACCGCCACGCCAAGCGTGGTCGAGGGCGGCGTGGTGACCTACACCGCGACCGTCACTTCGCCAGTGACCGTCGCGCCGCTGGTGATCAGTCTGGCCAACGGTCAGTCGATCACCATCGCGGTCAACGCCACCAGCGGCACCGTGACCTACGTCGCACCGAACAACGTGTACGCCACCAACGCGCCGCTGACCAACAGCATCACCGGCATGACCGGCGGCAACTACGAGAAGCTGGTCAGCGCCGGTACGCCGAGCACCACGGTCACCGACAGCCCGTCGAACCTGGACACCACCAACGTCACCCTGACCGCGACCAACTCGGTCCAGGAAGGCGGCCAGATCACCTACACCGCCAAGCTGTCCAACCCGGCCGGCAGCGCGATGACCGTGACCCTGAGCAACGGTTCGAGCATCACCATCGCCAAGGGCCTGAGCGAAGGCACGGTGACCGTCGATGCACCGCGCAACAGCGTGTATGTCGATGCGACCAACGTCAGCGCGACCATCACCGCCACCACCGGCGGCGATTTCGAGAAGCTGAATGTCAGCGCGACTCCGGCCGTCACCGCGGTCACCGATACCCTCGACACCTCGACCGTGACCCTGACCGCGACCCCGAGCGTGGTCGAGGGCGGTACCGTGGTGTACACCGCGACCGTCAGCTCGCCGGTGACCGTATCGCCGCTGGTGATCAGCCTGGCCAACGGCCAGTCGATCACCATCGCCGTCAACGCCACCAGCGGTTCGGTGAACTACACCGCGCCGAACAACCCGTACACCAGCAACCCGGCGCTGACCAACAGCATCACCGGCGTCAGTGGCGGCAACTACGAGAAACTGGAAGCCTCCGGCACCACCACCACCACGGTCACCGACGGCCCGATCGACACCACCACCGTCAGCCTGAGTGCCACCAGCAGCGTGGCCGAAGGCGGCCAGATCACCTACACCGCGACCCTGACCAACCCGGCGGCGTCGGCGGTGACCGTGACCCTGTCCAACGGCTCGACCATCGTCATCGGCAAGGACCAGCTGTCCAACAGCATCACCGTGGCCGCCCCGGCGGATACGCCGTACATCGATGCCACCAACGTCAGCGCCAAGATCACCGGTGCCACCGGCGGCGGCTTCGAGAACCTGACCTACAGCAGCACCGCGGCGGTCACCCAGGTCACCGATACCAACACCCCGACCACCATCAGCATCAGCGGCAGCACCGCTGTGGCGGAAGGCGCGACCGGTTCCTACACCATCAACCTGAGCAACCCGTCGCAGTCGGCGGTCACCGTCAAGCTGAGCTACACCGGCACCGCCACCAACGGTTCGGACTACACCGGCGTGACCACCGTGACCATCCCGGCCGGCGCGAGCAAGGTCGACTTCACCATCCCGACCATCAAGGACCTGGTCACCGAGGGCACCGAGCAGTTCACCGTCAAGATCGATTCGGCCAGCGGTGGCAACTTCGAGAGCGTGGTGGTCAGCCCGACCCTGGGCAGCGTGACCACCTCGATCTTCGAACCGGCTCCGGTGCTGGACCTGGACGCCAACGATTCCAGCGGCAAGACCGGTGCGGACTACCAGGTCACCTTTACCGAAGGCCAGGCGGGCTCCGGCGTGTCCATCGGCGATGTGGACCTGAGCATCACCGACTACGACAGCACCCTGATGACCGGTGCCACCGTGACCCTGACCAACCGCATGGCCGGCGACGCGCTGAACCTGGGCAACAGCGTCAACGGCATCAGCATCAATGCGGTGAGCACCAACGACAAGGTCACCCTGACCCTGACCGGCACCGCGACCATCGCCGACTACATCCAGCGCCTGAAGAACATCACCTTCATCAACACCAGCGATGACCCGAGCAGCACGCCGCGGATCATCACCGTGACGGTGACCGACGGGGTCAACACCTCGAACGTCGCCACCACCACGGTCAACGTGGTGCCGGTGAACGATGCGCCGACCGCCGCCGGTGGCGAGATCACCGGGACCGAGGACACCGACCTGGCCCTGACCTGGAGCAGCCTCGGCGTCACCGACCTGGACAACCTGCCGAGCGCGCTGGGCATCACCATCACCCAGCTGCCGGCCAACGGCACCCTGCAGTACAAGGACGGCAGCACCTGGAAGACCCTGACCGCCGCCGATGCCGGCAAGGTGTTCAGCAAGGCCGATATCGATGCGGGCAACCTGAAGTTCGTGCCGCAGGCCAACCAGTCGGGCATCACCGCCAACGGCGGCACCGGCGTGGGCAACCAGCAGGCGGACTACGCGCAGATCAAGTTCAAGCCGTATGACGGCCAGGTCCTGGGCAACGAGGCGACGCTGAAAGTCGACATCAACCCGGTCGCCGACGCCCCCACCCTGTCCATCGGCAGCAACGCCGTGGCTTCGATCGGCCTGACCAAGGAAATCTGGACCGGCCTGTCGGGCCTGGGTACCAGCGGCAACGGTGCCGACGCCGCGACCCTGAAGTCGGTGATCGATGCAGCAGCCGGCAAGGCCAACTCCTCGGCCATCGTCACCAACGTGCAGTCGGCCTCGGACGTTGCCGCAGGTACTGCGTCGAAGACCTCCGGCCTGATGTACATGGAAGCCGGCAAGACCTACAAGTTCACCGGTACCGGCGACGACAGCCTGGCGGTGGTGGTGGGCGGCAAGGACGTGGCCAGCACGACCTGGGGCGCCGGTGGCCAGCTCAATGGCACCTTCACCCCGACCAAGAGCGGCTACTACACCGTCGAGATCTACCACTACAACCAGGCGGGTCCGGGCAGCTATGACGTCAACGTGTCGATCAACGGCGCCACGGCGATCGACCTGAGCCAGGCCGGTACCGCGCTGTACCCGACCACTGCGGCACTGGCGGCAGCCGGGGTGACCATCACCGACTTCCACGGCACCAGCGGCAAGGGCTACTACGACGCCTACAAGCTCAACGAAAGTGGCGAGAACGGCACCGTCAAGCTGGTCGGCATCAGCACCGCGCTGACCGATACCGACGGTTCGGAAACCCTGAGCCTCAAGCTCGGCGGCATCCCGACCGGCTCGGTGGTGGCCGACAACGCCGGCCACAGCGTCACCGTGGGCAGCACCGCGGTGGACGTGACCGGCTGGAACCTCAACGCCCTGACCATCAAGCCACCGGCGTACTACAACGGCAGCTTCAACGTGTCGGTCACCTCGACTTCCACCGAGACCATCAACAGCAACGCCGCCAGCACCACCGGCAGCATCAAGGTGACGGTCTATGCGGACACCTATGCGGTGGTCAACGCCACGGCCGACAGCGATACCTGGACCGGCACCGATGGCAACGACGTGATCGTCGCCGACATCAACGGCCTGCACGTGGTACCGGGGCAGAACTACAACCTGGCGTTCATCGTCGATACCTCGGGCAGTATGAAATCCGACGGCGTGGACGCGGCGCAGAAGGCCCTGCAGTCGGTGTTCACCACGCTGTCCAACAGCGTCCAGGGCGCCAGCTCCGGTACGGTGAACATTCTGCTGGTGGACTTCGCCACCCAGGTGAAGACCACCGTGTCGGTCAACCTGGCCGACAGCGGCGCCCTGCAAACCCTGAAGAACGCCCTGACCGCCATGTCGGCCGGCGGCGGTACCAACTACGAGGACGCCTTCAAGACCACCGCCAACTGGTTCCAGACCCTCAAGAATGCCGGCGTCAGCGCCAGCAACCAGACGTTCTTCATCACCGACGGCCAGCCGACCTACTACCAGAGCGGCGAGCGCACCAACCCGACGCTGGTGAAAGCCAGCGGGTCGAAGGCCGAGGTCACCATGGACGGCTACCTGACGTCGATCGGCTACAAGCTCGGCCAGGTGGTCAACGTCAACATCGACAGCAGCAACCGCCTGACCATCGACAGCAGCGGCAACCTGAACCTGTACAAGAACGGCAGCTACTACTCGTCGCTGAGCGGCACCCTGCATGCCGAGGGTGACGGCACCTACGAGCTGTCGAGCCTGGCCGGCCAGGGCAGCTACACCGACTCGGACACCAGCAGCAACTCGCTGGCCAGCTTCGCGACCCTGAAGGCGCTGTCCACCGTCGAGGCCATCGGCCTGAACAGCGGCGTCAACACCAGCGACCTGAAGCCGTATGACTCCGACGGCGTGCCGCAGACCAACATCGACCCGAGCAACCTGGCCAACGCCATCCTCGGTCACACCGAGGCCACCCTGCCGGGCAACGACACGGTCAATGCCGGCGACGGCAACGACATCGTGTTCGGCGACCTGATCCTGTTCGACAACATCTCGGGCAACGGTGCCGAGGCGCTGCAGGCCTATGTCGCCGGGAAGACCGGGCTGGATGTGTCGGCCGTGGATGGTCGGGTGCTGCACCAGTACGTCACCGAGCACATCAGCGAGTTCGACATCTCGCGGACCAGCGACGGTAGCGACACGCTGAATGGCGGCAACGGCAACGACATCCTGTTCGGCCAGGGCGGCAATGACATCCTTGATGGCGGTGCCGGCAACGACATCCTCCTGGGTGGCAGCGGCAACGACACCCTGCTCGGCGGCGAAGGCAACGACCTGCTGTTCGGCGGCAAGGGCAACGACACCATGACCGGCGGCGGCGGCGCCGATACCTTCATCTGGAAGGCGGGCGATACCGGCAACGACATCATCAAGGACTTCAAGCCGGCCGATGGCGACCGTCTCGACCTGAGCGATCTGCTCCAGGGCGAGAAGGCCAGCACCATCGACAACTACTTGAAGATCACCACGGTGAACGGCGAGTCGACCCTGCAGGTCAGCAGTGAAGGCAAGCTCAATGCCACCGGCGGTATTGCCAATGCCGACGTGACGATCAAGCTGGAAGGGGTGAACTGGTCCAATACCACGATCAACTCGTTGATCAGCGGTGCGGACCCGACCATCAAGATCGACCACAACAACAGCTGATGAGCCAAACGTCGCCAATCCCCAGGGGTTGGCGTCGTTTTTTTGCCTGATCGATCACGGCGTCGCATACTCATGCGCCGCCTTGCGCCCTATTGACTAAGCTGCTGACGATGGATTCGACGACACGAGGTAAAACCATGTTCTACGTGCAACGCGATGCGGCAGGCCAGCTACTGCGGGTCGAAGCGGCTGCCTTTGCCGAGGCCACGGAAATACTCCCGGCCGATCACGCCGAAGTGCAGGAGTGGTTCGCGGACGATGTGGTAGAAAACAGCCTCAAACAGCTCAAGCAGAGCGACCTGGACATGATCCGGGTGCTGGAGGACTTGATCGACGTGCTGACCACCAAGGGTGTGATCAGCATCACCGACCTGCCGCCCGGAGCCCAGGCCAAGCTGCTCAACCGCAACACTGCGCGGGCTGCGCTGGGCGGGTTGAACAACCTGATCGACGAAGACGAGCATGGCGGGCTGATCTGAAGCAGCCCAGAACCCGTGGGACTTGCCAGCTCACATGGAAGAAATCACTACTTGTTGATTTAGCGGGGACTTGTGGGAGCTGGCTTGCCAGCGATTGGTTCAGTGAATTCACTACTGCAATCGCTGGCAAGCCAGCTCCCACAGGGGCCACGTCGCTCACCTGCTCTTGACTCCCACAGGTTCCTGGCAGGCCATGAAACTAGCATTCAGCGCCAGGGCGCCGGCTCACCTACCAGCCGACCCTGCACGCCCTGGATCTCCATCTCCCGCAGTACCTGCAACTCCCCTTCGGTTTCCACGCGCTCGGCGATCAGCGGCAGGTCGATGCTGTGGGCTGCGCGCTGCACGGCCTCGATGAAGATGCGCTTGTGCTGCTCTTCGTCGATGGCGCGGATGTAGCTGCCGTCGATCTTCAGGTAGGCCAGGCCCAGGTGGGCGAGGTTGCCGATCATGCTGAAGCGTCCGCCGAAGTGCTGCAGGCTCAGGCTGAAACCGAGACCGCGCAGGCGCCGGGTAAGTTGCTCCAGCACCGCTTGCTCGGGCAGTTGTTCTTCGGCGATCTCCAGGGTCAGGCGCGGGCCCAGGGCGGCATGCTGGCCGAGCAGGTCGAAGACCTTTTGCAGGCTGGCCGGGTTGGCCACGGTGGTTGCCGAGAGGTTCAGCGCCAGCGAACGGTCATGACCGTGCATCTGCTTGAGCACCTTGTCGAGCATCACCAGGTCGAGCCGGGTGGCCCAGCCGAAGCGCTCCAGGGCCGGCAGGAAGCGGCCGGCGGCGATGGTTTCGCCACGGTCGTCGATCAGCCGCGACAGCACCTTGTAGTGCAGCACGCGGTCCAGCTGATTGCTGTCCACCACCGGCTGGAAGAACAGCTCGAAGCGGCCGTGGGTCAGGGCGTCGTCCAGCAGCACGTGCCACTGCCGGTGGGTGTCGCTGGCCTGGGTTGCGGAGCCTTGCTCCAGGCACACCCAGGACGGCTCCGGCTGGCTCTGGGCACGGACCAGGGCCTCGTCGGCCAGTTGCAGCAGGGCCTTGGGTTCGTCACCCGGGCTGAAGGGCGCCAGGCCGATGCAGGCGGACGGGGTGACATCGGAAATGCCCCGCAGGCCAGCGTCCAGGGCCTCGGCCAGGCGGATCGCATCATCGTGGCTCAGGCCCGGAGCGAGCACGGCGAATTCACCGCCACGGCTGCGGGTGATCAGGTTGTTGGTTTCCGGGAAGCCGGCACAGATGCCTTTCAGTTGCTGGCCGACCGCCTGCAACAGCTGGTCGGTGCGCTGGCCGCCAAGACGCTGGTTCAGTCCGGCCAGGTCCTGTACCCGCAGTAGCAGCAGGTAGCCGTCGCGGGCTTCTTCCAGATTGCTGACCCGGGCTGTCAGCTGCATTTCGAAATAGCGCCGGTTGGCCAGGCCGGTGAGGCTGTCCTGGTAGGACTCGACCCGCAGCTTCTCGCTGCGCTCGGCCTGCTCCTGGTACAGCGCCTTGAGCTTCTCGACCATCTGGTTCATGGCCTGCACCACCCGGCGCAGTTCGGGGGTTCGCGGCAGGTCGGGCAGGCTGAGGAATTCGCGGCGGGCGATGGCGTGGGACTGCTCGACCATATAGTCCAGCGGACGCAGCTGGCGACGCAGCAACAGCGCGCCGGCGATGGCACTGAGGGCACCACACAACAGCAGCCAGCCGAGACTGCCGAGGGCGCTCTGCCACAGCTTGGCGAGGGCGAACATCGGGTGGCTGACCACCTCGACCCGGGCGGCCTGCTGCCAGCCGCGCATGACGATGGCGTCGCCTCCCGCCGCTTCCAGGCCGATCAGCTTGATGAACCATTGAGGTACGCCGCCCGGATCGGGATCGGCATGGCGCTCGACCAGCACCGCGTTGGAGCCCAGGTCAACCACACGGATGCTGGCGTAGTAGCCGCTGTCGAAGATCGAACTGATCAGCAGCTCGACCATCGCCGGGTCATCAAGGTTCGGTGTCAGCGACAGGGCCAGCGCCGTGGCGGCGTCCTGGGCGTGGGAACGCAACTGGTTGACGTACTGGCTGCGTGAGCTTTCCAGGCTGACCATGAAGCTGCCACTGAAAGCGACCACCAGGAACAGGCAGATGGCGAGCAGCAATTGTTTGAACAATGACATTGGAGCTCCTCAGTAGACCGGCTCGGCAGGGAATCCCTCCGCCTGCATTTTTTTCAACAGATCCTGCCAGCGCGACAGGCGCTTGGTGTCCCCGACTTTCTTGTTGCCCGCCGCGCCGGTCAGCCACAGGCCCTCGCCGTTGAAGGCGTAGACCGGCAGAAGATCGGGGCGCTGGCTGGCCGGCTTGATGGCGTCCATCAGGCTGTCGAGTACCAGGGGCATGGCGTCAGGGCTGGAATAGTAGGTCAGGACCATGTGCGCGCGGTTCTGGCGCAGGGCCTTGACGTAGGTGATGCGCAATTTGTCGGCGGGGATGCCGAGGCGGCGCAGGCTGAAGTACTTGGCGATGGCGTAGTCCTCGCAGTCGCCCGCGCCCTTGATCAGCGACTGGACAGGCGTGGCCCAGTAATCGACTTCGTGCCACAGGTCGATGTCCTCTTCATAGCGCAACTGGCGGTTGAAGAACTGGTTGACCACCTGCAGTTTCTCCGCCTCGCCGATCTGCTTTTGCGTCGCCAGCAGTTGCTGCCAGGCGTCGATGCGCTGCTGGCCGGCACCGAGCGGGCCATACAGGGCGGCGGCCTTGCGGCTGATCTGGGAAAAGTCCCAGTCCGCGCGCAACCCGCCCAGCAACGCCAGGCCGAGCAGCAGGGCAAGTCCCACCCGGCGCATGGTCAGATAAAGGGTCCAACGTATCGCCAAGGCAAACTGTCCGCGAAATCCCTGGAAACGCCGATGGTGCCGCCAGACCGGTGAAAAAACAATGGCACAGGACAATCACCCGGCCATCACGTCTCGCGGGCGCCCGACAATCGGTTGACGCCCGGCCCGGACGGCCACTTTCTTTCCCTCTAAAGTTCATTCAGGATTAGCGCCGATTCAACCGCAGGCCGCGTCCGACGTGGAGCGAAACGATTCCGCCAACGCACGGCCGGCGCGGTTTGACAAGGACCGACTCCCTCACTAGCTTGATTGGATCCAATCTCGCACCGAATTTCAGGACATCACCAGCGTGGCCGGAAAAACCAAACTCCTGAGCAGTATTCTGGGTGACGAACAGGTGCCTGCCAGCCAGGCCCGTAGCGTGATTGAAGAGCGCTTGCGCAGTGCCATTCTCGATGGTCGGCTGGCTCCTGGCATGGCTATTCGCCAACAGGAGTTGGCGACGCTGTTCGGGGTCAGCCGCATGCCGGTCCGCGAAGCGCTGCGTCAACTGGAGGCGCAGGGCCTGCTGGCGGTAGTGGCGCACAAGGGCGCGGTGGTGGCCCCGCTGATCGGCGAGGACGCGGTGGATACCTACGAACTGCGGGTGATGCTGGAAACCGAAGCGCTGCGCCAGTCCATTCCCCTGCTCGACGCCGAGGATATCGCCCGGGCCCGCGGCTACATCGCCGAGCTGGAAAACGAGACCCGACATGCCGAGATCGGCCGGCTGAACCGGCTGTTCCACATGACCCTGTACAGCAAGGCGCACAACAAGAAGCTGCTGCGCCTGATCGACAACGAGCTGCTGCAGGAGGAGCGCTTCCTGCGCTTTCACCTGTCGTCCATGGGCCTTGGCAAGCTGACCCAGGACGATCACAACGGCCTGGTCGACGCTGCCAACGACAAGGCCATCGAAGACGCCATCGTGGTCCTGAATCGTCACCTGAACAATGCGATGAGGACCATCCGCAACTACCTGAGCAAGAAAGACGCGTAACACGCTGCGGGCCGGCCGCAATGGCCTGCCCGCCTTCTGCGCTACCCCTTGTCTGCACCCCTCGCCTGCATCGACTTCGTCGAGCCATGACAGCCATGGCCTTTTCTGCACACTCTAATTTCAGCGAGTGACCGATTGATCGGCTGCAACAGGGCCTCGGTCGCTTGCCCGAATCCACCAGCAGAAGGAGCGCGCCCTGGGCGAGGGCCAATTGCGATCAACCGCCCCATTAATCAGCCAATCAACTTTCAGGTTCGAAAAGTGCCCGGGGTGAGGCATTCACTCACGACAACTTCACTTTGGCGATTAATAGCCGAGGCGGACACTTTCATTTAAATAAAACAACTTAAAAGTGTTTTATCGGACACTTTCAACTTGCAGAAATATCACGCCAGAATATATCCACAAAACGACTTGCGTAAAACTTTGAAGTTGCCTTAGCTTCAACACGCCAGTGGCATATCCCCAGGATCACCAGGGACCACTGCGCAAATATGCCATCCGCCCGCGTTCGAAGGTTAATTGCGACTGGGTATCCGTTCGCCTTGAACAATAGCCATCGACCAACTTTCGTTGCCATCAGGTCACTCAAGGAACTTGCAATGAACAGTCTCGAACTCCTGTTGCATGAAAAGAAAACCGAACTGGCCAACCATCCGATATTTTCTGAAATCAATTCGTTGCCGATATTGCGGCGCTTTATGGAAACCCATGTTTATGCGGTATGGGATTTCATGTCGCTGACCAAACGCCTGCAACAGGAACTGACGTGCATCCAGTTGCCCTGGCTACCACCACGGGATCCGCAGGCGGCACGGCTGATCAACGAGATCGTCCTGGGCGAGGAGTCGGATGATCGTCCCGACCGGGGCCACTACAGCCATTTCGAGTTGTATCTGGACGCCATGCGCGAGGTCGGTGCAAGCACCGCGGGCATCGAGCGCTTCGTCGCCTTGCAGCGCGATGGCCTGCACCACCGTGCCGCACTGCAGGGCGCCCGGGCCAGCGAGGCGGCGCGGCACTTTGTCGACCAAACCCTGGACACTGCAATGAACGCCCCTGCCCACGCGGTCGCTGCCGCCTTCCTGCATGGTCGCGAGAGCGTGATACCCGGCATGTTCCAGCGCATCCTCGACGAATGGGGCATCACCGGCAGCCAGGCGCCGACCTTTCGTTACTACCTGCAACGGCATATCGAGGTGGATTCGGAGGATCACGGGCCGGCGGCCGGGCAGTTGCTGGCGCGGCTGGTCAACGACGAACCGCAGCGCGAACGTGAGGTGTACGAGGCGGCCATCGCGGCGGTGGACAGTCGTCTGGCGTTCTGGGACCGCTTGCGTCTGTCGATGCGTCAGGAAGTTGCCGAGGCCAGCGTATGAACAGTCTCGACTATGAGTCATTCGCCGACACCTGGGAGGATCGAGCCAGCATCCGCACCCGCCCCCGCCGCCGGGTGGAGAACGATCATCGGCTGGTGTATCCGCTAAGCCGGTTGCCCTTGGTGCTGACCGCGACCTTCCAGCGTGAATGCGCGCATCTGCGCGACTTCGCCTTGGTCCAGGGCCTCTACAAGTTCATCAATGACGTGGTGATCTTCGAGACCGAAATCGTCGACCGCACCGCTCGCGCCATTGCCAAGGACCGCTTCGCCGTGCGCTTCCCCTTCGCGTGCCGCTACGACGCCATGACGGTGGTGGTGGACGAGGATTATCACGCCCTGGTGGCGATGGACTTCATGCAACAGACCATCGCGTTGAGCGGCATCGAGCCGATGATCCTGCCGACGGAAATCGAGTTGAGCCGGGCCATTCCTGCGGCGCTGGCCCTGGTGCCCGGGCATCTGCGCGATGCCGTCGAGCTGATTTGCGTGGGCATCGCCGAGAACACCCTGACCAACGATGTGGCCGCCTTTGCCAGGGACGAAAGCGTAAAGCCGTCGATCAAGGGGCTGATGGCCGATCACCTGCTCGACGAGGGCCGCCACTCGACCTTCTGGGCACGCTTGACCCGGATCTACTGGAGCCAGGCACCGGAGGCGGACCGCCAGGTCATTGCCGGGGTGCTGCCGGTGTTCATCCGGCATTACCTGACCAACGATATCCAGCGGGACTTCGAGCTGCAGTTGATCGCGGCCCTGGATATCGGGGAGGCGGTCGCCAAGGCTTTGCGTGAAGAAGTGGCGGGGATGGAGTGGCCGATTGGTCATCAGCACCCGTTGTTGGGAAACATCCTGCGCTTTTTCAGAAGCAGCTCACTGCTTGACGCGCCTTGCGTGCAAGAGGCACTGGCCGACTACCTGCCGTCGCCAAGGAGGGAGTCATGAGACGCCTGGAGATCGTTCTGGCAGGCACCAGTCCGGCACTGCGCCTGCTGCATGAGGAGTTGCAAGAGCACGGGCATGCCGTGCACCTGCTGGAACGGCTGGAAGCGAACCCGGTGTCCAGGCCTGGCCTGGTGATCGAGGACGGTAGCCTTGAGTTGCCCGACTTCAATGGCTGCGATTTTTTCAGCCTGCGGCTGGGCAGTGGCGAGGTGGCCGCTGGCGAACTACCTGAGCTGGAGTTGCTGTACTGGGTCGGTACGGCCCGGGCGCAGCGGCTGATCGATCGTCAGCTACTGATGGAGGACAACTCCGGCAATGGCCAAGCGCTGCGTATGAAGGCGCTGAAGACCTTGCAGGAGCGGGTGGCACTGCATGTGGGTCGTCTCTCTCGCAACCCGGAGTACTTTCGTGAGGTACAGGCCATCGGTCCGATGCAGTTGGCTCATGAGCACCCTTTGTCGTGGCTTGAGCAATTGGCCTGGGTGCATGTGTTCAACCGCAGGACCGAACCGGAGTTGCTGCGGGAAAGCGCAACGCCGGTGATCGTGCGCCTGGAGCAAAGCCTTCGGCGGCATGCGCAGCTACCGGCGCTGAACTTCGATGGCCGGCGGGTCAGCTATGCCCAGCTGCATCGGCACGCGCTGGCGATACAGGCGCAACTGATGCCGATGCTGAAGGGTGATTCACCTGTGGTAGCGGTGTGTCTGCCGAAGTCTGTGGGGTTGTATGCCAGCCTTCTGGCGGTGCTGGGCTGTGGTGCGGTCTATCTGCCGCTGGATCCGGCAACGCCTGGCGAACGCCTGCGCTTCATCCTGAGGAATGCCCAGGCAAAAGCGCTGATTCACGGGGGACATGTCGGAGCATTGGATCAGGCAATTCCTGCGCTGGAGTTGAGTTGTCTGCCTGATGTGGAGGATGGCGCAGGACTGCTGCGGTGCGAGCCTGACATCGAGGCGCCGTGCGTCGCGATCTACACCTCGGGGACCACTGGCCAGCCCAAGGGGGTGGTGCTCAGTCAACGCAATATCAGCCATTTCCAGGCGTGGTACGGCAAGCATGTGCAACTGACGACCCACAGCCGCGTGCTGCAGTTTTCCACGATCAACTTCGACGCTTCACTGCTCGACATCCTGCCGACCCTGGTGTGCGGTGCGGAACTGGTGGTGCCGGATGAAGAGCAGCGCCGTGATCCGGCAAGGCTGGAAGCGCTGATGTGTCGCCAGGAAGTCAGCCATGCCTTTCTGCCCCCTGCCCTGCTTAGTCTGCTGAGGCTGGAGAACATCAGTCTGGAACACCTGGTCACTGGGGGCGATGTCTGCGAGCCGGAGGTTATCGATCGCCTGGCCGGGCGTTGCCGCTTGCACAACATCTATGGGCCGACTGAAACCACGGTGCTTGCTACTACCCGGGTCTTTGCTGTCGGGGACAACGTGCGCAATCTCGGGCTCCCGATCAGTAACGCCCGGGTGCATGTGCTGGACGAGCATTTGCAGCCGGTAACGGAAGGCACCAGCGGCGAGTTGTACATTGGCGGGCCTGGGGTCGGCCTGGGTTATCTGAACAATCCGTCCTTGAGCGAGGAGCGTTTCATCACGCTCGAACTGCCTGATGGCGAACAACTGAGGCTGTACCGAACCGGTGATCTCGCCCAGTGGACTGGTGACGGCATCGAGATCTGCGGGCGGCGGGACAACCAGGTGAAGATTCGCGGGTTTCGTGTCGAGCCCGAGGAGATCGAATATTGCCTGCGGGAGAGTCGGCTGTTCGCTCAGGTTGCTGTGGTGATCGATACGCAGCGTCGGGTGCTGGCCTTTGTCACCCAGCCGCGGGAGAGCGACGCGATGGGGCGGCTGCGCGCCTATGCCGAGCAGCATTTGCCTGACTATATGCGGCCGTTGCTCTATCAGGCGCTGGAGCGGATGCCATTTACCGCCAATGGCAAGGTCGATCGGCGGATGTTGCTGGAGTTGCCCGTAACTTTTGCTTGCGCGAGGCAACGCGTACCACCGGTGGGTGAGGTCGAGCAGCGGCTACTGGGTCTTTGGGAAGAGCTGTTGGAGCTGACGGCGGAAGATATTTCCACTGACGACAGTTTTTTCAATCTCGGCGGACACTCGATTCTTCTGTCGCGACTGTTGCTGGCGGTGCGCGAACATTTCGGGCGTGGTGTGCCCCTCAATCGCTTTATCGAGGAGCCGACCTTGCAGCGTCTGGCCGCGCTGCTTGGCGGGGAGCTTTGCGCAAGTGGCACGCTGCACCCACAAGCCCTGGAGGACGCGGAACGGCCACTGGATCTGCAGGCCTTGCCGCTGGAGCGGATGGGGGATGTGCACAGGGTTATCGTCACCGGGGCCAACAGTTTTCTCGGCGTGCATATTGTCGAGGCCCTGCTGGGATGGGGAGCGACCGAGGTGGCCTGCCTGGTGCGTCGTGGAGAAAAGAATTCGGCGCGGGACCGGTTTGCCCGGGCAGTGAGCGACAACCACATCGAGGGCCTGGACTGGGGGCGCGTTCGCGTACTGGAGGCAGATCTGCGGCTGCCGCGACTGGGGCTGGGCGATGCCGATTACGAGGACCTGGATCGGCGCTTTGGGGCACTTATCCACAACGCAGCGCTGGTCAATCATGTGCTGGATTATCCAGCGCTGGCGGCGCACAACGTAGAGCCTCTGTTCGAGTGCCTGCGCCTGTGCGAAGGGCACACCAAGAAGATCTTCAACTTCGTTTCCACGCTGTCCGCCTGTAGTGCCAAGAGCGCAGAAGGACGGGTGCTGGAGCAAGCGCCGGCAGTGACGCCGCCACTGTACATCCGCAATGGATACAACCTGAGCAAATGGGTTGGTGAGCGCATTCTCCAGCGCGCAAGGGAGCAAGGGGTGCGGGTAAATCTGTTTCGACCTGGGAACATTACCTTCAACAGCCAGAGCGGTGTCTCTCAGCCGCACAGGAATCGGCTGATGCTGATGCTTAAGGGATCGCTTCAGTTGGGACAGGTGCCTGCATTGGATCTGGAGTTCGATCTGATGCCAGTGGACTTCCTGGCGCGCTTTATCGCCTTCCATGGCAGCCGCTATTGCGCCGAACGGTGGGTGTTCAACCTGCATAACCCCGAACCCCTGCGCTGGGAGCGATATGTCACCACCTTTCGCGAGTGCGGGCATGCATTCGAACTGGTCAGCGTCGCGCAATGGCAGAGCGAACTACACCGGGTCGATCGCGATAACGCGTTGTTCGATGTTCTTGGCTTCTATCTCGAGGGTTTCGAAGAGGACATCGGCGATACCTCAATGATCGACCATGGCAACGCCCGTGAAGGGGTGCGCTGCATGGGCGAACGCTATCCGGAGAAGAGTCCGGCCCTGCTGGAGCGGGGCTGCCGGTATCTGCGGGAAATCCGCTTTATCTGATTCATCACCCAGAGGAGCAACATCATGCAAGTACTGAAACCTGACACGCTGATTCGTAATCCCGAAGGTTGCCTGGTGGTATCTCAGGTCGTTATCGCTGCTCCGGCGAGCAGCGTGTGGAGCATCGTCGGCAATTTCGCCGGCTTTGCCGTGTTCATTCCGGCCCTGAGTCATATAGAGATGACGGGCACTGGCGTGCGTTCGATCCGCAAGAAGTTCTTCAAGGACAACAACTTCGTTATCGAACAACTCAACTCGCGGGACGAGCAGGCCATGACCATGACCTGGAGCCTGATCCATACCAGTCTGAATATTGGCAACTTATGGGCTGCGATGGAGGTAAGGGATCTTGGCGATGGTGGCAGCCAGGCGACCTGGACCATTCAAGGCGAACCTTGGGAGGGAGGGCCGGAGGCGTTGCCGGCATTCCAGGCCTTCCTGCAGAAGTTTGCAGACGAGGCGATGGGCAACGTGCGTAATCTGCTGAGCTAGGCCCTGAAAAGACAAAACCCCTGTCTGCAGTGCAGACAGGGGTTTTGGAATTTAATCTTGACGATGACCTACTCTCACATGGAGAAGCTCCACACTACCATCGGCGAT
>NZ_JBMDIJ010000109.1:0-16258 GCF_057808595.1 Pseudomonas sp. FG98
TTTAGACCTGTTCTCTGCGCGAGAGCGCAGCCTGAAAGGCTGGGCCGACTCCCACTAGGAGCCATCGGCGTCTGTAGGATTTTGGCTACACTCAGCAGCCTCACCCAGCAAGGAGCTTCCCAATGTCCAACCACCACGGCAGCTGCCTCTGCGGCGCCATCCAGCTCAGCGTCAGCCTCGACGACAGCAGCGTCGGCGCCTGCCATTGCAGCATGTGCCGCAAATGGAACGGCGGCCCGCTGCTCACCGTGCACAGCAGCAGCGCCCCGCAGTTCAGCGGCGCCCAGCCAGCCGTCTATGCGTCCTCCGACTGGGCCGAACGCGGCTTCTGCCCAAGCTGCGGCAGCCACCTGTTCTATCGCCTCAAGGGCGGCAACTTCTTCGCCATCCCCGTGGGCCTGCTGGACGGCGAGCAGCCATGGACCCTCGACCTGCAGGTGTATATCGACGAAAAACCGTCGTTCTACTGCTTCTCCAACCAGACGAAGAACATGACCGGCGCCGAAGTGGTGGCCCAGTTCAGCTAGCCGCCAGCAAGGTCGGCTGGTAGCACCAGTGCCAGGGCTCGAACTGATAGCCCAAGGCATTGTCCCGCGGGTAGGACAGCCCGAAGCCGAAGCGCCGGGCGTTGAGCACCAGCCAGGCATAGGCGTCGCTGTGTTCGAACGAGGCTTCCAGCGAGTTGATATCCACCGCCCGGCCGGTGTGGTGCTCGCTGAAGCCGGGCGGGGCGCTGACGGCGAGGATCTGTTCCAGGCTCTGCCGGCGCTCTCGCTTGCGGCGGATGATGCCGGCCTGGTACTCCACGCTTCGATAGGCCGAGACCAGCCGCAGCTCGACATGATCCCGCGCCGCCGCCGCTTTCATCTGCTTCCAGGCCGCCGCCGCATCCGGCTCCAGCTCGAAGCGGCGGCCGTCTTCGGCATGGATCTCGGCGATCGCCAGTACCCGTGCTTCCGGGTATTCGATGAAGCCACGGGCTAGCAGCAGTTCCTCGCTGATCCCCAGCTCTTTGCACAGCGCCTTGTTCTTTTCGTTCATTGTTGTGTCCCTTCGACGCAGTTCCGCAGAGAGGCTAGCCGATACGCATGACTTTGCGTTGACGCCGCCCGCTGGCATTGCAAATTACCGACATTCCTGAGAAAAGGCTGCGGCACAGGTCACAGAGTCAGCATGAGGTTTTCATGAGCAGCGAATTGCAAATCACCGACGTCCAGCTGGGCGACGGCAAGGAAGTGGTCAAGGGCGCCCTGATCACCACCCACTACACCGGTACCCTGGGCGACGGCACGGTCTTCGATTCCTCCCACGGGCGTGGCAAGCCGTTCCAGTGCGTGATCGGCACCGGCCGGGTAATCAAGGGCTGGGACATCGGCCTGATGGGCATGAAGGTCGGCGGCAAGCGCAAGCTGTTCGTGCCGGCCCACCTGGGCTACGGCGAGCGCAAGATGGGTTCGATCCCGCCGGGTTCGGACCTGTATTTCGAGATCGAGGTACTGGAAGTACTGACCCGCGACGATTGAAGCGGCGTCTTAATTCGGTAACACCGAGGGGCTAAAGTCACTCCCAGCTTAAGGACAAGCACCCCAAGGACAGAACCAATCGGGCCTGCTGCACTCTCAAGGACGCCCGTATCCAAGGAAGGAGCGACAGACAGGGATGCCCCGCGGCTTCGGCCGCGGGGCAGCACTGGCGGGTTGGTTCCATGTCTTTGTCCTCAAGGGTTCATCATGAAGTTGCCCGCGATCTTCCCCTCGCGCCGCCAGGCGCTGCTCGGCACCGTGCTCGTTGCTGGCGCTGCGCTTCTCGGATTCACCACCTTCGACAGCCTCGCCAAGCCGGTCGATGGCACCCAGACCCTGGTCTTCCTGCGCCATGCGGAAAAGCCCGGCGAAGGCCTCGGCCAGTTGAACTGCCAGGGCCTCAACCGCGCCCTCGACCTCGCCACGTTGCTCCCCGAGAAATTCGGCAAGGCCGACTACGTATTCGCCGCCGACCCCACCCGCGAAGTGGAAGAAGGCAGCAATGACGACAGCTACAGTTACCTGCGTCCGCTGATGACCATCAGTCCCAGCGCCATCAAGCTCGGCCTGCCGGTGAATATCGACTACGGCGCCAACGACACCAACGCTCTGGCGCGGGAGCTGACCAGCAACAAATACCGCAACGCCACGGTGTACACCGCCTGGTCCCACGGCTACCTGCCGGAACTGATCAACGCCGTGGCCGGCAAGGCCCTGGGTGAGGAGCGGGTGATCACCAGGGATTGGGAGAACGGCGATTTTGATTCGCTATACGTGCTGACCCTGACCTGGCGCGATGGCAAGGCGAGCATGTTGAGTCGCAATGTGAAGCAGGGGCTGGATGGCGGCGACCTGAGTTGTCCACAGGCGCTCTCGCCAAGCTGACGGGGCTGGAAAAAATCGAGGCGCAGGCACCAGGGGAGATGACCCGGACGGGTCCTGGCACTGTTGGTTGCGCCTCGCAAAATGCGGTTGCCGGCCTTGGATTTCCGGCAACACACCGTGGAACTACAGCTTCGAGCCTTAGCGACCGAAGCGCGCCGGCCAGCCAATCACGCGTTTCTCACGCGGCAGGGCATAGGTACGGCTCTTGGAGGTGGACAAGCCGAGCTGTACCAGCGATTCGGCCATCTTCACCGCCGCGCTGACCCCATCCACCACCGGCACGCCAGTGCGCTGGCGGATTTTCTCGTCGAGCCCGGCCATGCCGCCGCAGCCGAGGCAGATGACTTCCGCCTTGTCTTCCTTCACCGCTTTTTCCGCCTGCCCGACGATGGCCTCCAGGGCCCGTTCCGGCTCGGCTTCAAGTTCCAGCACGGCCATGCCGCTGGCGCGTACCGAGGCGCAGCGGTCGGACAGGCCGGAGAGCTTCAGGCGGTCTTCGATCAGCGGCACGGTGCGGTCCAGGGTGGTGACCACCGAGTAGGCGTGGCCGAGGTACATGGCGGTGCTGGCGGCGGCGTCGGTGATGTCCACCACCGGCACGTTGAGCAGTTCCTGCAGGCCTTCGCGGCCGTGTTCGCCGTAGCCGGCCTGGATCACCGCGTCGTAGGGGCCGTCGTAGGCGAGGACGCGGTCCATCACGGCGATGGCGGCCAGGTAGCTTTCGAAGTTGCCTTCCACCGACTCGGCGCCGAAGTACGGGGTCAGGCCGATGATCTCGGTGCCCGGGGCGGCGACCGCCTGGGCCTGGCGGGCGATGGCCTCGGTGATGGCTTCGCTGGTGTTGACGTTGACGATGAGGATTCGCATGGCAGTTTCTCGCTAAGGCAGGAGGCGGCCCGCAATCGCCGGGCCGCAAGGCAATCAATGTCTGGTGCTGTCGACGGCGATGGACTCGCCGCTCACATCCAGGTACTGCTGGTTGCGCGGTGCGCAGAGCAGGTAGAGCAGGCCGGCGATACCGGCACCGATCATCCAGGAGAACGGCGCCAGGGTTTCGAAGTTGGGCACCAGGGCCAGGACGATGGCCAGCAGTGCCGCCGGAATGAAGGCCAGCAGTGCCCGCGGGTTGACGCCGCGGCGGTAGTGATAGGCGGCCTTGGGATCTTCGCTGTACAGCTCGGGCACGTTGACCCGGCCGCGGCGGATCAGCCAGTAGTCGACCATGATCACGCCGTACAGCGGGCCGAGCAGGGCGCCGAGGCCGGACAGGAAGTACATGATCACCAGCGGGCTGTTGTACAGGTTCCACGGCAGGATCAGCACGGCCAGGGTGGCGCTGATCATCCCGGCGCGGCGGAAGTTGAGCAGGCGCGGCGCCAGGTTGCTGAGGACGAAGGCCGGGGCGACGAAGTTGGCCATGATGTTCACCGCCACGGTGACGATCAGGAAGGCCAGGCAGCCAAGCACCAGGAAGAAGGTGTTGGGGATGCTGGCGATGATCTGGGTCGGGCTGTCGATGATCTGGCCGTTGATCTTGAACTGCGCACCGCACAGCACCACGCTGATCACGGCGAAGGCCAGGATGTTCACCGGCAGGCCCCAGAAGTTGCCGGCGCGGATGGTCTTGCGGCATGGCGAGGAACGGGCGAAGTCGCAGAAGTTGAGCACCAGGGTGCCGTAGATCGCCAGCCACAGCGCGCCGCCGGCGAAGATGTTGTGCCACATGGCGGCGCCCGTCAGCGGCTCGCGCACCGACCAGGCGATGTCGAAGCCGGCCTGGGTGTACATGTAGGCCGCCAGGCAGGTCACGGTGAGCAGGATCACCGGGCCGGCGAACGCCTCGTAGCGGCGCACCATCTCCATGCCGTAGGCGAGGATCACCAACTGCACCAGCCAGATTGCCACGAAGCACACCCAGCCCAGGCTCGACAGGCCGAGGATGGAATCCTGGTCATAGGCGGCCAGGCCTGGTGCGACCGCCGTGAGCAGCACGCGCAGGACTACCGAGGCCAGGTAGGTCTGGATGCCGAACCAGGCGATGGCGATCACTGCGCGGATCAGCGCCGGAATCTGCGCGCCGTGGATGCCGAAGGCGATCCGGCTCATCACCGGGAACGGCACGCCGGTCTTCTGCCCCATGTAGCCGGACAGGTTCATGAAGAAGTACACCAGCGCCGCGCCGATGGCCAGGGACAGGAGGATCTGCCAGCCACCCAGGCCCATGGCGTACAAACCCATGGCGAAGGAGTAGTTGGCGATGTTGTGCACATCGTTGGTCCACAGGGCAAAGATGCTGTAGCGCCCCCAGCGACGTCCTTCGGCCTTGGTCGGGGCGAGGTCGTGGTTGTGCAGGCGCGGGCTCAGGGTCACGGGTTGCTGCGTTGGCGTCGTCGGTTCGGGGATAGACGAGGAAAAGTCCAGTTCTGTCTTGTTGTAGAGACTCATGCTCATTCCGGCGTGCTCCTGATACTCGTGGCGTGTTGAAGCCTGGTCGATAAACCACGAGAACCAATTGGTTAGGGGCATTCCGCTACCCGGCGACGGCAGGTGGGCGGATCTGAAGTGTGCTCTGGATTCTTTCGAGTTGTATACAAAGCACGAGTGCACTAAAGCCAGATCCGTGCCACGGGGAGTCCGTGGGGCAATTTCCTATCTTGTTGAACTTGCTTGGTATTTTTGTAAGTTACTGAAAGTTTGAAGTTATAAATTGACCGATTAAACAGGTTTTATTTTTTGCTTTAGATTTAATCTGATTAATCGGTCAAGTTATTAGTCTGTGTAGATGTAACGATATGGGGCGAAGGCTGGGGTGATTGCACACAAAAAAGGCACTTTAGGTTACATATTTGTATGCACTTTATGTTTGTGGGGGCTTTGGATTGGACACACCGACTAGTTGTGTCGTCTGCACTGGCCTCATCGCCGGCAATGCCGGCTCCCACAGGTTCCGCATGCACCGCAGAACCCTGTGGGAGCCGGCCGGGCGGCGATCCGATTGCCGGCGATGAGGCCCTCGAAAGCGCCAAATGACTCAATCCATCGGCGGCAAGCGCCGCTTTACCGGGGTCTTCTTGACGATCGCGGTACTGGTCTCGGCATGGCTGTTGAGCTTGTCCAGCAAGGTGTCCAGTTGCTCCATCGAGCGCACATGCAGGCGGGCAATGAAGCAGTCGTCTCCGGTGACCTTGTCGCACTCGGTGAACTCGGGAATGGCGATGATCTGCCGCTCCACCTCGTGCAACTGCCCCGGCAGCGGGCGAATGCGCACGATGGCCTGCAACTGGTAGCCGAAGCTGCGTGCATCCACTTCCACCGTGTAACCCTTGAGCACCCCGCGTTCTTCCAGGCGGCGCAGGCGTTCGCTGACGCTGGGCGAAGATAGTCCGGTCAGGCTGGCCAGGGCCTTGAGCGAGCGCCGCGAATCCTCCATCAGGGCGTTGAGCAGCAGTTGGTCGATGGCATCGGTCATGAACAAGGCTCCGGTTAGGCAATTCCGCAAAATCACCTTGATAAGAAAGGTCGACGTGCGCTCCGGCCTGATTTATCCGCTGGAATGGCCCAGAACACCCTTGGCATACTTTGTCACATCTTCTCGGAGGTGAGTGATGGACAATTCGATACGTCGCGGTTCCCTGGAAATGATCGGCGCCATGCTGATCTCCGGCACCATTGGCTGGTTCGTCCTGGTATCCGGGCAGCCGGTGCTGGACGTGGTGTTCTGGCGCTGCCTGTTCGGCGCCGGCACCTTGCTGTTGATCTGCGCCGCCATGGGCTTCCTGCGCCCCGGCATCCTGACCCGCATGACCTTCGCCCTGGCGGTGCTCAGCGGCGTGGCCATCGTCGGTAACTGGGTGCTGCTGTTCGCCTCCTATTCGCGTGCGTCGATCGCCATCGGCACGGCGGTGTACAACGTCCAGCCGTTCATGCTGGTGGGCCTGGCGGCGTTGTTTCTCGGCGAGAAGATCACCGTGCCCAAGCTGTTCTGGCTCGGCGTGTCCTTCGCCGGCATGCTGGCCATCGTCAGTGCCCACGGCAGCCAGGGCGAGAGTGGCGAGGACTATCTGCTGGGCATTGCCCTGGCCCTTGGCGCGGCATTTCTCTATGCGGTGGCGGCGCTGATCATCAAGCGCCTGAGCGGCACGCCGCCGCACCTGATTGCGCTGGTCCAGGTCAGTACCGGGGTGCTGTTGCTGGCGCCGTTCGCCAATCTCGGTGGCTTGCCCACGGTCCCTGGTGAACTGGGCAGCCTGATTACCCTGGGCATCGTGCACACCGGGGTGATGTATGTGCTGCTCTACAGCGCCATCCAGAAACTGCCGACGGCCCTGACCGGGGCGCTGTCGTTCATCTATCCCATAGCGGCGATCGCGGTGGACTGGATCGCCTTCGGGCATCGGCTGGAAGTACTGCAATGGTTGGGTGTGGCGGCGATCCTGCTGGCGGCTGCGGGCATGCAACGGGGCTGGTGGTTCAAATCCGCTGCCCGTGCGGGCGCTGCAAAGGCGTAGAATGCGCCGCTTTAGCTCGCCGAAAACCCGCCATGACCTCTGCCATCGATACCCTGCATCAACACCTGCTCACCGCCCTGAACCCGCCGCCGAGTGAAACCCGGCGGCTGTTCCACGGCCGCGGCCGCTGCTGGCCGGGGCTGGAGCAGATCACCGTGGACTGGCTGCAGGGCGTGCTGTTGGTGGCGCTGTTCCGCGAGCCGCCGGAGGGGCAACTGGAGGAGTTGCAAGCCATGCTGCATGGCCTGGCCAGCGGCGATATGGCCGTGCTGATCCAGCACCGCTACCTGCCGGACAGCCCCGGCTACTGGCTGCTCGGCGAGCCTTGCGCGCACAAGGTGATCGAGGAAGACGGCCTGCGCTACCAACTGGACTTGGGCATGAAGCAGAACAACGGCCTGTTCCTCGACATGCGCTATGGCCGGCGCTGGGTGCGCGAGCAGGCGGCGGGGCAGCGGGTGCTCAACCTGTTCGCCTATACCTGCGGTTTCTCGGTGGCGGCGATTGCCGGTGGGGCGGAGCATGTGGTCAACCTCGATATGTCCAAGGCCGCTCTGGCGCGGGGACGGGACAATCACCGGCTCAATGGCCATGACCTGGGGCGGGTCGGCTTTCTCGGGCATGAGCTGTTCAAATCCTGGGGCAAGGTGCGCAAGTCCGGTCCCTACGACCTGATCATCATCGACCCGCCGAGCTTCCAGAAGGGCAGTTTCGCCCTGACCCAGGATTACGCGAAGATCCTGCGGCGCTTGCCGGAGTTATTGAACGACGGCGGGACCGTGCTGGCCTGTGTCAATGATCCGGGGATCGGCGCGGAGTTCCTGATCCAGGGGATGGCGGAGCAGGCGCCCGGTCTGAAGTTCGTCCAGCGTCTGGAAAACCCGCCGGAGTTTCCCGAGGTGGTCGAGGGTGGCGGGCTCAAGGCCTTGGTCTTCCGCTGACCTTCAGGGCCTCATCGCTGGCAATGCCAGCTCCCACAGGGGATTGTGTACGCCGCAGACCTTGTGGGAGCCGGCATTGCCGGCGATGAGGCCCTGATAAACGCCATCGATTACTGGGTGTCTGCCGCTCTGGCCGGCATCGGATTGACCTGTGCAAAACTCACGTCATCAGTCTGATCCACCAGCTTCTTCAACCGCTCGTTGAACGCCCGGTTCACCGCATACTGCCCGCCCGAAGTGGTCCTGAACTGCGCGGTCAGGGTCATGCCATTGAGGTTCATGCTGTCCACCCCGAACACCTGCAACGGCCCCTGCAGGTTGTGCCGCAGGATCGGGTCCTCGCTGATCGATTGCCCGGCCTCGCGGATCAGCTTCAGCGCCGCATCCACATCCGACTCGTAACTGAACTGCACCGAGAAGAAGGCGTAGGCGAACTGCCGCGACTGGTTGGTGACCGCCTTGATCTGGCCGAACGGCACCGAGTGCACGAAGCCCTTGCCGTCGCGCAGGCGCAGGGTGCGGATGGTCAGGCTCTCGACGGTGCCGGCATGCCCGGAGTCGAGTACCACCCAGTCGCCGATGGCGATGGTGTCCTCGATCAGGATGAACAGCCCGGTGATCACGTCCTGCACCAGCTGCTGCGAGCCGAAGCCGATGGCCAGGCCGACCACCCCGGCACCGGCGAGGAAGGGCGCGACGTTGATCCCCAGGTTGGCCATGGTGGTGATGGTGCAGATCACCACCAGCACCACCTTGGTGGCGTTGCGCAACATCGGCAGGATGGTTCGCGTGCGGGTGCTCGGCTGGCGCGAGGTGCGTCGTCCGGGCGTTGGCTTGAGCGCTTCCTGGATGGCGGTATCGATCACTACCCAGAGCAGCCAGGTCACCAGCAGGATCAGGCCGATGCTGCTCAGCGAGTCGCTGATCGCCCGGCCGAAGCTGTTGCGCAGGGCGAAGTCCAGTATCGAAAAACCCCAGATGCGCCCGAGCAGTTCGATGAAGGCCACCGCCATGGCGATGCGCAGCAGGGCGTGGACCAGGCTGTAGAGCAGCTCCTTGTAGGGTCGCAGACGTTGTTCCGGGTTGCGCGGCGGGTTGAGGAAATGCTGCAGGGTAATGCTCAGGAACACCCCGCCGATCAGCAGGATGGTGGTGAGCAGGGCCTTTTGCAGGGCGCGCTGGCTCTCTTCGCCGGCGCCGATCAGGTTGATCGCCGAGACCAGGATCATCATCAGGATCGGCAGGTACCAGATCGCCGAGAAGATCCGCAGGGTCTCTTGCACCGCGCGGTGTTGCAGGCGGTCCTTGAGGCTGCGGTTGCGGATCAGGTGCGCTACCGGGCGGCGTGAGCGCAGCACCACCACGGCAAAGGCCAGGGTCGCCAGCAGGCCGGTGACCACGGCGATGCTGCTGGTCAGGTTGCCGCCCAGTTGCCGGGCGATCTGCGGGCTGGTCAGGGCGTCGCTCCAGGCGGCAAGAAAGCCGATCAGGAACAGCGGCCGCGGTGCCGCCTCGCGGATGATGCGCACGGCGGTGCGCTTGTGGCCGACATCGAACAGGGTGATCAGGCACAGGATGATGGTGGTGGAGAAGATCCCGCTGCTGGTGGCGTACGCCAGGCTCATGCCCAGGGCACGGCCGACCGAGGGATCGAGCTGGCGGCTGATGAACAGCGCGGCGGGCAGGCTGACGATGGCCGGCAGGGTGTAGGGCAGCAGGTAGCCGAGGAGCTTCTGCGGTCTGGGCCGCAGGCGCAGCAGGCGGCTGTGCTGGCTGGCGCGGGCGGCGAGGCGGCCGAGGTAAAAGAGCACGGCGAAGCTGGTGGCCCAGGTGGCGGTTAGCGCGAGGAAGTCGCCGGTCATGGCCAGCAGGTCGCCGGCATCGTGGCGCGCAACCAGCTGGTTGGCCTCGTTGGCTGCGCGATCGGTGCGCAGGCGCCAGTTGTCGAGCAGGTGATGGTCGATATCGAGTTCGTTGGAGACGCTGTCCAGGCCGCTGGCCAGGGTGCCGAGCAGGCCGCCCTGGACCACGGGTTCGGGATCGGCGGGTTTTTCTTCGGTGACGGCGGCCAGCGGGCCGGCCAGGGCTTGCAGGCTTAGCACGCTACAGAACAGGAGGGTGAGCAGGGCGCGGATCACGGGGTACTCCTTTGGCCGTGGGGTGACGGAAAGGGTAGACAATGATCGGTGGCGGATTACTGAGGTGGATTCGGGATTTTGGGACCGCTTTGCGGTCCTTTCGCCGGCAACGCCGGCTCCCACAGGTATCGAGTACACCACCGAACCCTGTGGGAGCCGGCGTTGCCGGCGATGAGGCCCTGAAGTCAGGCCCCGTCGGGAGACTTACTTGCCGGTATAGATCTGGTCGAAGATGCCACCATCATTGAAGTGGGTCTTCTGCACGGTGCGCCAGTCACCGAAGGTCTTCTCTACCGAGAGGAATTCGACTTTCGGGAAGCGGTCGGTGTACTTGGCCAGGACCTTCTCGTCACGCGGACGCAGGTAGTTGTTGGCGGCGATTTCCTGGGCTTCCGGCGACCACAGGTACTTCAGGTATTCCTCGGCGGTGGCGCGGCTGCCTTTCTTGTCGACCACCTTGTCGACCACGCTCACCGGCGGCTCGGCCTCGGCGGAGACGCTCGGGTAGATGACTTCGAACTGGTCGCGACCGAACTCGCGGGCGATCATCTCGGCCTCGTTCTCGAAGGTCACCAGCACGTCGCCGATCTGATTGGTCATGAAGGTGGTGGTGGCGGCACGGCCACCGGTGTCCAGCACTGGCGCCTGCTTGAACAGCTTGCCGACGAAGTCCTTGGCCTTGGCTTCGTCGCCGCCGGTCTTCAGTACGTAGCCCCAGGCCGAGAGGTAGGTGTAGCGGCCGTTACCCGAGGTCTTGGGGTTGGGCACGATGACCTGCACGCCATCCTTGAGCAGGTCCGGCCAGTCCTTCAGGGCCTTGGGGTTGCCCTTGCGCACGATGAACACGGTGGCCGAAGTAAACGGCGCGCTGTTGTTCGGCAGGCGGGTGACCCAGTTCTCCGGGACCAGGCCGCCGTTGTCGGCCAGGGCGTTGATGTCGGTGGCCATGTTCATGGTGATGACATCGGCCGGCAGGCCGTCGATCACCGAGCGCGCCTGCTTGCTCGAACCACCGAAGGACATTTGCACGGTGATCTTCTCTTTGTGCTCGGCTTCCCAGTGCTTCTGGAAGGCAACGTTGTAGTCCTTGTAGAAGTCGCGCATCACATCGTAGGAGACGTTCAGCAGCGGTGCGGGCGCGGCCTGGGCAAAGCTGCCCACGGCCAGGCTCGCGGCGAGGAGCGAGACACCGAAGAGTTTTTTCACTATGCATTCCTTGTTGGAGTGGGTTGGATTGAAAGCATTGTGCCAGCGACTATAGCCAATGGCCTTTAGGCACAAAAAGATTAAAAACGACTTTGCTTATTCCAGCTTCCTGAACAGCGCATTGCCGCAGCGCGAGCAGAAGGCGGCGCCGTGTTCGTGGCTGTTCTTGCGGCACACCGGGCAATCGTGGCGCAGTTGTTCGCCGCGCATGGCATTGGCCAGCTCGGCGGTAAAGATACCCGTGGGCACGGCGATGATCGAGTAGCCGGTGATCATTACCAGCGAGGAAATCACCTGGCCCAGCGGGGTCTTGGGCACGATATCGCCGAAGCCGACCGTGGTCAGGGTGACGATGGCCCAGTAGATGCCCTTGGGAATGCTGGTAAAGCCATGTTCCGGGCCCTCGACCACGTACATCAGGGTGCCGAACACGGTGACCAGGGTCGATACGCTGACCAGGAACACGATGATCTTCTGCTTGCTGCCGCGCAGGGCGTCGAGCAGGTAATGGGCCTGCTTCAGATAGGGACTGAGCTTGAGCACGCGGAAGATCCGCAGCATGCGGATGACCCGGATGATCAGCAGGTACTGGGCGTCGCTGTAGTACAGGGCGATGATCCCCGGCACGATCGCCAGCAGGTCGACCAGGCCGTAGAAACTGAAGGCGTAGCGCAGTGGCTTGGGTGAGCAGTACAGGCGCAGCAGGTACTCGACCAGGAAGATCGCGGTGAAGCCCCACTCTATTCCGGCGAGCAGGCCGGCATAGCTTTGGTGTACCTCGTCGATGCTGTCGAGGATCACGGTGACCAGGCTGGCGAGGATGATCAGCAGCAGGACTTTATCGAAGCGACGTCCGGCGACGGTATCGGTTTGAAAGACGATGACATAGAGCCTTTCGCGCAGGCTCTGCGGGTTTTCCATGGGGGGTGTGGTTCCAGGCGGGTAGTGATGCGAAGCCTAGGGGGGGATCCGGCAGTTGTGCAAGTTTTGCGGGCCTCATCGCTGGCAAGCCAGCTCCCACAGGTTCGGTGCATGCCGATCCCTGTGGGAGCCGGCTTGCCGGCGATGAGGTTAGATGAAGCGACCCTGAACCCCGGTGCCTTTCACATCCCCCAACCGCACCATCCAGCAGGCGACGATAAACGGCGCCGTCAGCCCCGGAATCGGCAGCAGGTTGAACAACGGCTGCACCACGATCGCCAGGACGATCGCCAGTAGCGGCTTCCACGGCTGCGCCCGGGTGCCGCTGAAGGCGAGGGCGGCGAGGGCGGCGTTGAAACCGTAGAGGCCCATGTAGGCCGCGGTGGCTTCCCCGCCCAGCAGCGCCACGCTGCCGCCGATCGCCGCACCGACGAACGCCCAGGCCGCCGCATAGCGGTCGGCCAGCAACAGCCCCAGGGCAATCAGCAGCCCGGCCAGCGGCTGGTCCAGCAGGAAGATCTGGCCCAGGCCGCGGGCCAATGCATCCAGCGGACTGGCCTGCACCGGGCCATTGGCCTGGGCTGCCGGTTCGGTAATCAGCAACAGCGCCCAGCCGGCCAGGACGAAAGGCAAGGTGTAGGCCGGCAACAGCACCGAGCCGCCACGCTTGAGCCATTGATGGACCAGCATGCTGCTCAGCCCGGCGGCGGCGATGATCAGCGGCAGGAGGATCGGCGACCAGGGCAGCAGGTAGCTGAACAGCACGCCGATCAGCACGCCGTTGTAGCTGTACAGCCCGGCCTGGCGGTCGGCGCGGTTGTAGCCGCGGCGCTGGGCCGTGAGCAGGCCGGCGAGGGCGCCGAGCAGCGCGCCGCCGATCAGTTGCGGAGCGGTGAGGAGGATGGCCAGCAGGCAGCACAGGCCGCACAGCGGGTTGCGCTGCAGCAGCACCTGACTGAAACCGTTGAGCAGCGCGGTCGCCCAGTCGGGGCAGGGGTTTACGAAATTTTTGGTGTACATGGCAGTAGTAGGTCTGAGTGAAGTGGGTCGCCTCTTTGGGCGGGTCTTGTCCCACGGTTTAGGGGTGTTGCTTTTTTGGGTGCCCTGGATCGCGAAGCAGGCAGTCGACCACGGATTCACGCGGATGAATCGATGACCGCCAGCCTGCCCCGCGAAGACGTTAAAGCAGGGTTTCGATACGCAGCGAGTTAGTCGATCCCGGTTGGCCAAAAGGCACACCGGCGGTAATCAGCAGCGTGTCGCCGCGGTTGGCCATGCCCTGGGCCTGGGCGATTTCCAACGCGGTGGAGCAGACTTCGTCGACCTGGCGCAGGCGGTCGTTGACCACCGAGTGCACGCCCCAGACCACGCTCAGGCGCCGTGCGGTGCTCAGGTTCGGGGTCAGGTTGAGGATCGGTGCCCGGGGCCGCTCGCGGGAAGCGCGCAGGGTCGAGTTGCCCGATTCGCTGTAGTTGACCAGCACTGCCACCGGCAGGATGCCGCTGATCCGGCGGATCGCGCAGCTGATGGCGTCGGACACCGTGGCCTCGGCCTTCGGCCGGCCAACGTCGAGCTGGGTCTGGTAGTCCGGGCCGGCTTCGACCTGGCGGATGATCTTGCTCATCATCTGCACGGCTTCCAGCGGGTAGTCGCCGGAGGCGGTTTCCGCCGACAGCATCACCGCGTCGGCGCCTTCGGCCACGGCGTTGGCGACGTCGGTCACTTCGGCACGGGTCGGGGCCGGGGAGAAGCGCATCGATTCGAGCATCTGCGTGGCCACTACAACCGGGCGACCAAGCTGGCGGCAGGTGGCGATGATGTTCTTCTGGATCTGCGGCACGGCCTCGGCCGGCACTTCCACGCCGAGGTCACCGCGGGCAACCATGATCGCGTCGCTCAGTTCGGCGATTTCACGCAGTTGGGTGACGGCCGAAGGCTTCTCGATCTTGGCCATGAGGAAGGCGCGATCACCGATCAGCTCGCGGGCCTCGGCGATGTCCTCGGGACGCTGGACGAACGACAGCGCCACCCAGTCCACGCCCAGTTCCAGGCCGAAGGTCAGGTCGCGGCGGTCCTTGGCGGTCAGCGGGCTGAGGTCGAGCACCGCTTGCGGGACGTTGACGCCCTTGCGGTCGGACAGTTCGCCGCCGTTGAGCACCTCGGTGTCGATGGCGTCGGCGTGCTTGGCGGTCACCCGCAGGCGCAGGCGGCCGTCATCCACCAGCAGGTCCATGCCCGGCTCCAGCGCAGCGATGATTTCCGGGTGGGGCAGGTTGACCCGTTGCTCGTTGCCCGGGGTCGGGTCGAGGTCCAGGCGCAGGGCCTGGCCGCGCTTGAGCATGGCCTTGCCTTCGGCCAGGCGACCGACCCGCAGCTTCGGACCTTGCAGGTCCATGAGGATGCCCAGCGGGTAGTTCAGCTGGCTTTCCACTTCGCGGATCCACTGGTAGCGCATGGCGTGGTCGGCATGCTCGCCGTGGCTGAAGTTGAGGCGGAAGATGTTGACCCCGGCTTCCACCAGTGCGCGCACGTCGTCGATGCCCTTGATCGCAGGGCCGAGGGTGGCGAGGATTTTGACTTTCTTATCAGGCGTCATGGTTGGGCAGTCTCAAGAATGAGGATGGCGCGGAAATCGTTGACGTTGGTACGGGTCGGCTCGGTGACGATCAGCGCGTCGAGCGCGGCGAAGTAGCCATAGCCGTTGTTGTTGTCCAGCTCGTCGGTGGCCGACAGGCCCAGGGCTGCGGCGCGGGCGTAGCTGTCCGGGGTCATGATGGCGCCGGCGTTGTCTTCCGAACCGTCGATGCCGTCGGTATCACCGGCGATGGCGTAGACGCCGGGCAGTCCCTTGAGGCTTTCGGTCAGGCTGAGGAGGAACTCGGCATTGCGTCCGCCACGGCCATTGCCGCGCACGGTCACGGTGGTCTCGCCGCCGGAGAGGATCACGCAGGGCGCCGCCAGTGGCTGGCCGTGCAGAACCACCTGGCGGGCGATGCCGGCGTGGACCTTGGCCACTTCGCGCGATTCGCCTTCCAGGTCGCCGAGGATCAGTGGGCTGAAGCCGGCCTGGCGGGCTTTCACCGCAGCGGCTTCCAGCGATTGCTGCGGCCGGGCGATCAACTGGAAGTGGCTGCGGGCCAGGGCCGGGTCGTCGGCCTTGACGGTTTCCGAGGCGGGGTTGTTGAGCCAGTCGATCACTGCTTTCGGCGCTTCGATGTTGTAGCGCTTGAGGATCGCCAGGGCTTCGGCCGAGGTACTCGGGTCGGCCACGGTGGGGCCGGAGGCGATGACCGTGGCGAGGTCGCCCGGCACATCGGAAATCGCATAGGTGTACACGGTGGCTGGCCAGCAGGCCTTGGCCAGGCGGCCGCCCTTGATCGCCGAGAGGTGCTTGCGCACGCAGTTCATCTCGCCGATGGTGGCGCCGGACTTGAGCAGGGCCTTGTTGATCTGCTGCTTGTCGGCCAGGGTCAGGCCTTCGGCGGGCAGGGCCAGCAGGGCGGAACCGCCGCCGGAGAGGAGGAAGATCACCCGGTCGTCGGCGCTCAGGTCGCTGACCATCTCCAGCACGCGCTTGGCCACGGCCAGGCCGGCGGCGTCGGGCACGGGGTGGGCGGCTTCGACCACTTCGATCTTCGAGCAGCTGGCGCCATGGCCGTAGCGGGTCACCACCAGGCCGCGGACTTCGCCCTGCCAGGCGCGCTCGACCACTTCGGCCATGGCCGCGGCGGCCTTGCCAGCGCCGATGACGATCACCCGGCCGCTGCGGTCGGCAGGCAGATGGGCTTCAAGGACCTGACGCGGATGCGCGGCGTCGATGGCCGTGGCGAACAGGTCGCGGAGAAATTGTTGTGGATCGACCGACATATCAGGCCTCCAGATCTTATTGTTCTGCGGAAAAAAAAACGCCCCCGGGACGGCCTCCGTGCAGGCTGAACCAGGGGCGGTGTTGCGCTGTAGCAACTGCCAGCCGCGGGAAGAAGGAGACGATGCGCGGCCCCTTCACTCCGCGGCGGACAGGCGGTGCTTATTTATCGTCGCGGATCGAGAAGTTGGCCATGTGCTCCAGGCCCTTGATCAGCGCCGAGTGGTCCCAGTTCGAACCGCCGATGGCCGCGCAGGTGCTGAACACTTGC
>NZ_JBMDIJ010000011.1:0-127636 GCF_057808595.1 Pseudomonas sp. FG98
GGACACCATCGCCTTTGGCGGTGGGGTCAGAAAGGTGTGTTTGCTGGCCGGTTACCCTGCTCAGGCCAAGCGCCGCACCCGCGTGGAAACAATTGTACGGTCCGGTCGCAATGGAAGCGGCCCAGAAATCGGATTCGCAGCCCGGGAGCTCATCAGAGCCACCTATCTTCGTCCTCTGCGTGATGCCGAAGCTGAGTTGAAACCGGGACGCATGTCTCGACTCTCACAGATTTTGGCTGCGCATACGCAAATGGATGGCCAGGACGAGAATGATTTCGACGCGATGGATCCGTCCTGTGTTCCAGAGAGCCTGGTGGGATTGATGGCTCAGGCGCAGCATCACATTGGTGAGCACTCAGTCGTCAAGGCTGTTCAAAAAGATATCAACGAAAACTATCTTGGTCGTATGAGTTTCGCCGGCGATGAGCTTGCCGCCGAAATCCGTCTGGCAAGTGACTTGGCCCTGACGCCGATTCTGGAACGGTTTGAACTCGCCTTGCTGCCTCCGGGCGATCCAACGTCTGTCGGGCGGCATCGCCGTGGGCTGGGCTACAACAACGCTCTGTTCATGGCCACCGAGTTGGTTCTACTGCGCGATGGCGAAGAGCTTGCCTTGTTGTTGGTCGAGGAGCCGGAAGCTCACCTGCATCCGCAGTTGCAATCGCGGGTCATGGATCTGCTGGAGCAACACGCCAACAGCAGCGAAAGGCCTGTTCAGGTCATCATGACCACGCATAGCCCGTCGCTTGCGGCTGGATCAGCAATCGATGAAATGATCCTGGTCCATAGAGCTAAGACCTTCCCACTGAGAGTGGGCGAAACCCGCTTGGGTAAATCAGATTATCAATTCCTGCGTAGATTCGTTGATGCGACCAAAGCCAATCTCTTTTTCTCTCGAGGGGTAGCTATCGTCGAAGGGCCCGCGGAGGCTTTATTGCTGCCTGCGATTGCCGCCGCCGCAGGTTTGTCATTTTCCAAGTTTGGAGTTTCTGTGGTCAACGTTGGCAGTGTTGGTCTCTATCACTATGCTCGGATTTTTCAGCGCGCTGTTCCCAGCGAGGAAATACCGATTCCGGTCGCCTGTATTACGGACCGGGACATCGTTCCTGATCTTGCCACCTATGTGGCCAAACCAGCGACCGGTAAGAGATTTGAAGCTGATTATACTGAGGCGGAGGCTAAAGCCCTGGTCGCTCGCAAGGTCGCGCGCGTTGAAACACCCACCAGTTCCAATGTGAAAGTCTTTGTAGCTGACCATTGGACTTTGGAGTATGACCTCGCGCATTCGGGCTTAGCTGAAATGATGCACTGCGCGATTGCACTTGCAGTCAAGGCCAAAAGCCGCGATGAGCGGCTCAACGAGGAGGATGAAGCGGATACGCTAGCGACCGCTGTAGCGGCATGGCCGGCGATCAAAGCGACTGCGGCTTCTGATGAGGCACTGGCAGTACAGATCTACCAGCCGCTGCAAGAAAAAAAGGCATCTAAGGCAATAGCTGCTGAGTACGCTGCGGGACTGCTACTCACCGGACGATTTGGTACGGGGATGGTGATCCTGCAAAGCCTCCCAAGTTACTTGCGTGCAGCGCTTGAGCATCTAACCTCGGGACCCATAGTGGCAGAGCCTGCTGCTGAAGGCGCTTCCGTATGACATTATTTTCGATTGATGAGGCTGATCTTCACCAATTAGAAACCTGGTGTCCAGAGTTAGACTTTGCGGATGAGGAGAGACGGGCGGTTCTGCTTGAACTCGCGAGTAGAGACGTGCAGGCCGCGCCTGGAAGTGGAAAAACCACTCTCTTAGCAGCCAAACTACTACTGTTGTCGCAGAAGTGGACGCATCCCCACCAGGGTATTTGTGTCCTGAGTCATACGAACGTTGCTCGTGACGAAATCGTGAACAGACTCAGTCAGTCGGTATTAGGGGCACGACTCCTTAGTTATCCACATTTTTTTGGTACGATTCACGCTTTCGTTAATCACTTTTTAGCACTGCCCTACCTGCGGAGCAATGACATTGCGATTGAGAGTGTCGACAATGATTTATTTGCAATTAAAGCTAGTTCACTGCTTCAGGGTGACCGCTCGTTCAGCACCTTAAAAGCTTGGGTAAATAGAAATCCCAATCAAGGGCAGGGTGCCGTAGCTACGCTTCATTATAAAGGATCATTGTTGGAGTTAGGGTGGGAGTCTGGGAGTTCTCTTCCAAGTCCTGGTACTGCTTCGTATCAACAGGCTGAGAAGCTAAAGGCTCGCCTTACTTTACGTGGCATTTTTCGTCATGATGATATGTTCGCTTTTGCTGCTAAGCTACTAGCCATCCATCCGAGAATTACAAATCGCATTTCTTCGCGATTCCCTTTAGTTCTGATTGATGAAATGCAGGATACTAGCTGGGGGCAAGAAGAGCTTTTAAGCAGTGTTTTTAATGACGAGGTTGTCGTACAGCGATATGGCGATCGTAATCAACGTATTATGACGTCCGTGGAGGGCGGTGATAATTTAACTTTTCCCAATAGTCAATGCCTTTATGTAACCACGACTAAGCGTTTTCCTGATCATATTGCAGCTGCGGTTCGTGCGGTTCAGGAACACGGAGAGGCAGTTACTGCTACGCCTAGTGAAGTGATTTATGGTCCGGTTCTGTTACTATATGAGACTAGTCAGGCGACCAAAGTTATCGAACGGTTCGGCGAGATAGTGCTTGAATTGTTGCCGGATCATATCCTGAATTCAGGTCCTGTTAAGGCTGTATGTACCCGGAAGACGGGTGATGGTGATAAAGCTGCTGGTCGGCACTTAGGTGACTATTGGCCTCCATATTTAGCTTCAGGTGCGGGAAAAAATAGCCAAGATAATCTATATAATATTTTACTTTCACATCCTCGCGGTGCTCCGATGTCGGTCAATCTTGAGGAGCGAGCGCGTAAAGTAAAACGAGTGATGTTTTTAGCTCTACGGCAGTGCGCTTGTGAAATAACCCGTGATTTACGTGACGCATCGGGGCTTATGAAATGTTTAAGCATGGCTGGAGTGGATGTCAAGCCGGTTCGCGAAGTGTGCCGCAACCTTGTTGTTGGTGTGGTGCCCGTAATGGATGACGCTGCGTGGGAAGCTGCTGTCGATTCTATATACAATGTGTTTGTTTTGTTACTTCCCGTTGGGCTCACAAGGGAAGAATTTCGTGCGTTTAAAGTTTTTGAGCGCGCGCCGTTAGAAAACGACGTTGATTGTTCATATAATAGGTGTGTTGTGAGTGTTGGAGGGCGAGTTCTTAGTGTTGATATTGGAACGGTAGCATCGGTCAAAGGAGAGACGCACGCTGCGACCCTGGTACTTGAGTCATATGGAGGCCAATCAAGACGGTTTGATTTGGAAGAGGCGCTTCTCAATCTTGGTGGTGTCCCCATAAAAAAGAATATGTCCAAGCTACTGCGTGGCCAATATCGAAATCTATACGTGGCCATGTCTAGGCCTCGCCACCTGCTTTGTCTAGCCATGAATAAGGAGCGCTCAACAGCCGAAAGTGTAGAAAAACTAAGCAATAGTGGATGGACGGTTATGGAGATATGATGTGGTTTATATATCGTAATCGATTTTGTGTTTAAAGATCTAACGGTTTTCTTACGGTCGTCGAAGCAACAGAGGAGCAATTGCTTTGTTGGGAGATAATCTGTACGACAGTTTAAGGGCTTCTGCAGTGGTTTTCATTAATTAGAAAGTGTTGGTGATGAATGTATATTTTACTTTGATGAGATTAATGGCATTGGGCGGTTTCTGACGTCCCATGAATGTGGTCTAACTCAAATCTCGTACGTTATAGTTGATCTGCTCGGAAAATTTTTTTGTTTGAATAGAATTCATATTGCACAGATACCTGACATCAAGAATTCTATGAACACACATCAGATTCAGAATTTGAAAAGGCTGAGCCGAATTCTGGATAAAGCTAATTTTCAATCTTGGGCGCTGGCGCACTCCGTGCAGAGTGTTAACTCCGGGATGAAATATGAATATATTTTGGATTTTTCCTGATTGTCCATGGGCCGTTGGTGTTAACCGAAGTGCGACCGGTTTTAACTGTTAAAAGTCTGGTTTTATTACAGCAGTGAAGGCTTCTGCGCCTTTGAGCTATGCAGTTTTCAGGGTGAGAAATGGGTTGTCTGGCGGTAAGTCTTCAAATAGCGGAGAAGAGGTGATGAGTAGATACCCCTGAATTTTAGAGTGCTTACGGGGGCCTTTGACTTGGCAGGTCCAAATATTCAGGTCGTCGTCACGCTTTCTGTGGACCTTCAATTTCTCGAATTGCCTCTGCACCCAACGCCATTGCTCACTGCTTTCGTTGGCACCGTTGGTGATACCAGGAAACTCTTGAACATAGCGTTGGAAGATGCCAGGCGTCACCAGAAACATGGCACCGTTCACGGTATGAATTTTGGCCTTGCTGTCATTGATGATCAGCTTGTGGCTTTGGATGCCTTCCTTGACCCAATTCAGGAATGCCTGGCCAGGGCAATCCGAAGGGGGATTTGAGATTTCGAGAGCGCTTTCTGACGGTGCTTCACTGATCCCGGGCTCGACCAATTCGAACATGTCCAGTAACGTTTCGAGGTAATCGGCATCTTCAATCGCCAGTGATTCGGGTTGCGATGTGGTTTGAGTTGATCTTGTACTGACTACCTTGGAGGCCGGCAGTGACACCGGAGCGTCAATCGAGTGGCCATCGGCTGCCATGCTCACCGTTCCACTGAAAGCCTCGGGCCGGTCTTCGTTCCCCCAAATCAGTGCGGGTTGAAGGCGCAGAAAGGTAAAGCTCTGCTGCCAGTCTGCCTGTGCCACAAGCGCAGTCCAGATGGCTTTGCCTTCCGGCGTGGACTCAACCAATCCATGCGATTGGAGTTCATCGAACACCGCGAGGTTGGAGGAGGGAATGCCCTCTATCGCTTGTGACAGCAGGTAGGCTCGTAGCTTGTCTGTGACCGTCTTGCTGACCAGCCAGAGTGCGTCCTGGGTCAGCCATCCCGCGGCACCCGGCTGGTTGAGTTTCAGCTCGTGCTGAACCAGATGACGTAGTCCGCTGATCAAGTGATGTTGCAGCGAATGAATCGGCGCTTGCAGCGCCTTGCTCGGGTTACCACCGATGTTCTGTGCGGTGGAAACACGGTCGGCCTGCATCACCAACTCACCGAGCACGCCGGCACGTTCGTACTGGCCCGCCAGGACATACAGCAGACTGGCCCACAGCGACGGAAATCCACTAAGCCAATCGAAGATCGGACGGTCGAGAATCTGGGTGTAGAGCAAACCTGCAGCGGCGCCGTGCAGGTGATAGTCGCGACCTTTGACATAGCGAAAGCGGTAGGGCTGATCCAGGGGACCGTGCCAAGGATGCCAAATACGGCCATCCCGACGCTCGACCTGCAGGTCCACGGCGATCTTGCCGATGTCATGCAGCAGGGCGCCATAGGCGATGCCAGCCGACCAGGCATCGGTCTGGGCGGCTTGGTCTTCGGGCGCGGCGCCGGTGGGCAGCAGATACGACTGACGCAGTTTCAAACTGCAAGCGACCAGCTCCAGGCCATGGTCGAGCATGCCGCCGAGATACGCATGGTGGTGTGTCTCGCTGGCCGGGAGTTGCTGGACCTGTTCGGCGTAGCGATGGATCGGATTTAAGTAGAGCTGGGTGAATTGGGCGTGGGAGAGGGCGGTGTATTGCCAGATGCGATCGAGTAACTGACGACGGTGCTCCGCGGCTAACAAATTTTGGGCCGACTCGATGGGCAGGTAACCTTCGGCGACGCTCACGGTCGGCGACGGGGGATTCTGCCTTTTGGGGCGAAACAGACTGAGCATCGTGACCTCCGGGAAGTGGTGGGGTCAGTGGCCTTTTAGCCTTTTCGGATAGGGCTCTTACCCTTGAGTTCCCATTCCCCTTCCACCCCTTTCCGGTCCTTTTGCCATGTGTCCCTTTTGTGCGGCAATCGGAATATCGATTTATCCTGGTGCCGGTTTATTGGATGCGCGTGCTGGCGCGAAAAAGGAAAGTGTCGGTACACTGCAGTGCGAATTTTATTGGGTATGCCCATGAACCTCACTGGTGCCACGTTGGTGCTGCTGCTCGCGGCACGTATCCATGGGACCGACGACGCCGTCAGGGCCTCGGCGAAGAGCGTGGTCAAGAAGCTGCCGCGCAGCAAACGCGATCTGATCTACAAGGTGATCGACAGCCGAAGTCCGCTCGATCTGGTGGATTTTCTGGCGCAGAACCTGGATGAGTGATAACTCGACGTTGGCGTCTGGCCGTCTATTTTTTGCGTGAGGCGCCCGCGGCGTGATGCCGTCTGTTTTCTGAAAACAGAAAAAAGGGCTCAACTCACGTTGGGCCCTGTGATGCGATTGCAGCGGTGAGGTAACGATCAAACTCCATCGTCCATGCATCATGAATCATCCATTACCATCTGCTTCAGTTGCTGCTCCAGGTTGAGTACATACTCCGAGGCACTTCGGGCGTGACCACTGGCGCGAAAGATCGCACGTTTGTCAGCCTTGAGCAGGCCGAGCCAGGAGTCGATGTAGCTCTCGTGGCGCAGCTCTCCCTGTATACCGGTGTAGGCGCATAAAAACGCGGCGCCCATTTCGGCGATCAACTCCTCAAATGCGTAGCCTGGCGAGCCGAAAGGACAGGGTGACGTCATGCCTTCGCGCTGCAACCGAGCGTGATGCCCGGTCCAGTGCGTCAGCTCGTGCAGTGCGGTGGCGTAGTACCCACCTTCATCGTTAAATTGCACTTTTGTCGGCAGTTGGATGAGATCCCTGATCGGGTGGTAAAAGGCTTCGTCGGCAGATCGATGAAGTATTTTTGCGCCCGAACTTAACAGCAGATTTTCCGCAGCGCTGTTGGGCTGGAAGGGATCACTCTGTTCCGTCTCGAGCAGGGTTTCATTGAGCATTTCGAGCCCTTCCGTTTGCTCAATGTTGAACAGAAAATGCGTTCTGAGAATGCCGAAGTGAGCGACCTTGGGCTGACCGTTTTCATCGAGTACGGGTTGGCCTGACTCGGTCTGCTCCTCGCGCTCTATCGGCTTGTAGAGCACTGCCAGGGTGCTGTGCTCACCCTTACGGATGTGCCCGCCGGCTTTTTTGGCTTGATTGAAGGTCAGCCAACGATCTTGGGTGAACCCCTGCAACCTGGCCTCGGCCCAGATCAACGGTAAATTAATCCCCGAATAGGGACGCCGCGTGATGGCGTTAATGGGGAAGGGTTGATGATGACCGACGTCAACTGAGCCACTTGAGGACCAGGGTTTGATCCAGGGGGCAATGCCTTGGTCTAACGCATTAACGATCTTGTCAGTCACGTCTTGGTAGATATCGCGCATGGCAATTTCCTCGAGAGAAAAACGGAGGAACGCCTTGCCCGTCGGGGGAGGGTTCCCCGGTTGGGTGATGGGTTGGATTGATGCAGGTCTTGCATGCCGTCCGAGTATGGTGCCGGGTGCCGCCCATTGCGCTTAGCGCTGGTGTTCACCTGCAAGCGCTATCAGCAAGGCGTCCGGCTGACCCGGCTCTTGGAGCAGGCTGAGACTCAATTGCAGCAACGGGTCGTGGCCTACCTGAGCGGTTGGTTGAATGGGGGCTACCTCGAATACCACGTATGGCTTGTGTGGAGAGGCCAGGTGGGCTTCGAGGGCCGTGCGCAGTACGTGGCTCAACCGATCGATCTGCAGCGGCTCAGCGTGATCGGAGTGTTCGAGCAGTACTGCGCGTTGCCACGCGCCAGGGGTGAACACGATAGGCAACCGAATGGTGTTCAGTGTTTCCGGTGTAAGTGAGTCGGACATGGTATGTCTCCGTTGAAAACGCGAAGAAACCTGTCCCATACGGGGAAAGATTTCCCCGTAGCGGGTTGAAGAAAAACAAGAGGATTTGCCTGGCGAGCAGCGCTCGAAAGGCGCTCAAGAGAGCAGTAGGCGTTCATCACCGTAGAAACGGTGACCGTGAGAGCTACCGAACGCTAATCGCACTTGGGGAGAACCGTCACCGAGGTGACATAGTCTTGAAGGTCCTGACTATCTGGGCAGGGTGCTGTCGATAACAGCGATCCGTACCTACTATTTAGCCGGACGATATATATGGGTCAATCACTGTAGAGACGCCGTTTCATGGGGCTTGTCTTCTGGCTTCCAACGAAGTTTTTTTGGCCGGAAAAACTGATAAGCGGTCAGGCACGGGCCGTTTTCAGTAGTAGGCTATTACTCTTGTCTCAACCATGAAAACGCTCAGAAGAGGGCGAGACCATGCCGACTCAGCAGCTTGTTCAGAGTTCACGTGCCCATCGCTGGGCGTACGCCTGTGGTATGTCGATGAAGCGTGGTTACCGTAGGTTGAAAACGTTTGAATCCCGCGTGATCGAGCGTGCGGAGACGGCAGGAATGCCCGCAGGTAAACTTCTTGTTCGCGGGAGTTTTCTGACTACCAAGTTGGCTCTGCTCGGAGTATTTCTTTTTGTTAGCTTCTGGTTGTTTGTGCTGATGTGCACATTCGTTGTATTAGCAGCTATCCCAATTAAAGATTCAGACACTCCAGGTATTGACGATCTCGATGATCCAATGCATAGAGCATCTTGGCCTGAGCGGTACGATAAATGGGGTTCTCTGAAGTAGTCTCTCGGTTACTTTGAGTTCGATTTACCCGAAACAATTTTTGCACCGCTCATCAACTGAGAGGTTCCGTTAGAGCTCGCTGTCTGTGCTGCGTGGGTTCCCCTGCTGAGCATTCCTTCTACGCCTGAACCTACGCTATATCCGGCCCAACTCATGGTGGCTAGAAAAACCATCGGCAGCACGATGAACATCGCCCCCATCACATACTCAATCACCTGCGCCGTGACGGTTCCATCCATAAACCCGGATGTGGGCAGCGATAACAGTACCTGATTGGACGCCGACACTTGGTTGTATAAGGTGTCGAGCATGCTGGAGTCGACCCAGCGGGCCAGTTCCCACCAGAAGCTCAGCATGTGCAGCGTGAACAGCGCGAACGTCACCGTCATGATGGTCTTCAACTGGTAGGTACTGACTAGCAGAATCAGCGGCAAGCTGATGATGACGCCCATGATCAGGAAGGCCTGCACCATCGGCAGCGCTGCGCGTAGCGCATTCATCGCCGGGAAGTTGCTGAAGGAACCGAGGGCCAACCCGGTGTTGGTGGCCAGGTTATTGAGCCCCTGATTGATCGACCCGCCGCGAGCACTGGAGCCATAGTCCTGGTACACCTGTCCGGGCGACATGGACATCGATTGCTGGCGCGGGCTGACCAGTTCGCGCAGGGTGGCATCCTCGATCTCGTTGCTCGAACGGCCAGTCAACCAACCTTTCAGCTGAGTCAGCAGCGAAGGATCGACTTGCTGGATCAGGCGCTCGCGCAAGCCGACATCGCTGTCGATCCACCATTGCTTACAGGTGGGGTAGCCCGCACCATTCTCCAGTCGCGGCAAGGACACATCGCGGTTGTCGTCATACGGCCAACTGACTCGCGGTGTGCGTGAGCGATCCGTATCGTAGTAGCCGGGTGTGTCGAGAAAGTAGCTTGAGCCGATCCAGGACGCGTCGTGACTTTGTGCCTTGTCCAGCTGCGGACGGTTGGTGAATAGCCGAGAACGGGAATAGCCATAGCAATCGCGAGTGAAGTCGGCGACTTCCTGCAGCAGCACCTGACTGTCGATGCGCGAGCTGTCGATCTCCATGCGCATCTGCCGGATATCCGGTGCGCAGGGGATGGACGCGGTGGCCGCCGCGGTTACCCCTTTGCTCAAGGCATGCACCAGAAACCACCAGATCGGCACGTTGGCGGAGCGTTCGCCGATGGTATTGAAGGTCGCCCCCCAGGCGGTTTCCGCGGGCTTCGCCACACTCACGCCGCAGCGCTGGCTCGCCGCATCATCGAACGTCATTGAGGCGAGGCTCAACGGCAAGACCGGCGCGCAGCCGAACAACACGACGATGTAGGCCAGCCACAACCGGTTCTCGATCCGCGGTACCGAGAGCAATCCCTTGTTGCCTTCATCTGCGCCTTGCTGACGGGCCGACAACCATTCTTGCAAAATGATTGCGCCAAAGGGTGCGGCGAACAGCCCGGTGTCGGACAGGACGCTCCAGAGGCCGTTGTTGATGATCCAGGCCAGCAGGGAGAGGTAAAACTCGAGGTAGCTGTTGGTGCTCATGAGCATGGTGACAACCTCACAGTCGGGTGAACTCGACGCAGATGAAGAGTGCGAACCCCATTGCCCCGATGCGTTGTACGCGCAGTCGATCCTGTGGTTGATGGCGGTAGCGCCGAAGCAGGTCCCACCAGAGCGCAAAGAGGGCGCCGTAGAGCAGGGCACGCCACCACCGCAGATAAGGTCGTACGAATTCGAATGCCTGCTGCCAGGCCTCGAAACTACCTAACGCAGCACGGCCGATCCAGGCGACCGACGCGGCGGTCAGGATCATCACCGCGGCAATCCCTAGACCTGAAAGCAGAGTGAATAGCGGTGAGCGTTTCATGGCTCACTTGTGCCTGGCGTCAGCGTCATTGAGTCGACCAGGCTCGGGGTCGCCTTGCTCGACGGTGCGCGAAGCATCGGCACCACCGGCATGTCGATCAAGCACCAGGCTGGCTGTATTGGTGGCGAGCATCTGCCGGACCTGCAGTTCGGTCTGCAGCAGGCGTATTTCGCGCTCCAGAGCATCGATGTTTTTCATCAAGGCGGTCTGGGCAGGCTCGGCGGAGGCGACGTTCGGTTCGTGACTGCCCGCCAGCAGCGTGCGCAGTAATAGCAGTGCCTTGTCGAGCACGCTGGACAGGGCCGTCTCGCTGGCCAGGCGCCGTGCCAAAACATCCTGGTCAGGATCGTCGCGCAGGGCTTCAACCACACCACGGGTCACCGGCAGCATTGAGCTGGAGGCTTTCGCCAAGTTGTCAGGGGTAGACGGCAGAGAGCCAGACAGCAACCCTTGCAGGGCTTTGAGGCGTTCGCTGTAGGCCTCCTGGATCAGCGGCGTCAATCCGCTGCCCGCGGTCGCACGCAGGGTTTCGCAGGTGTCGCAGATTGCGACTTCGCTCTCGCCCAACACGCGAACGGCCCAATCGGATTCCTCTAGGGGCGAGGCCCAGGTCTGGCAAATGGCCCCGCCTAAGCAGTCGCTGCTACTGATCGAGGTGCTGTCATCCACCGACCGGTTATGCAGCAGGTTATAGCCGGCGCGCACCACGTCGGCGGTCACCCGGATGGGCGTCTGCCCGCTACCTCCAGCCTTCTGTCCGCCGACCCAGGACACCCCATTGTTGCCATTATGGGCCTCGGTGTTTTTCACCGCGGCCACCGCATCACCGCCGGTTTGCTCCAGATTGCCCTGCATCTCCTGGTTCTTGGCCAGCGCACCCCAGCCGGCCTGACCGACCTTGTCCGCCATCTTCTCGGCCATGGCCTGGCAGGTCAGTTTGGAACGATCGAAGTCGATACGCCCCTGCATCACCCCGTTACTGAGCAACTCATAGAGGCCAGGGTTGGCGCGCTGAATGATCAACGCCGGCAACGACATCACCGCCTGGGTCGCATTCTGCACGACGCTGCCCATGATCTGCTGGAAACCTTCGGTGGCGCCGTTCAGCTGGTTTTGTAAGGTATTGGTGAGGCTCATGTTTCCGCACATCATGTTCGCTCGCCAGGACCCACCAACACCGAGACCACTGGGTCGGTAGAGCGAACTCGGTGAGCCGACTGCCGAGCCGCCACCGATGGTGTACATCACCCGGTCGTCGAGCACCTCGCCTTGAGTGCCCAGGCGGTAATCGCCCTCGGCGGCGTGGGCATGCGTGGCCATGGCGAGCAGTCCGTAAAACACCAGACTCATCGTGCCCAACCAGGGGCGCGCGAGAAGCCGGTTCATGATGCACCGCCTTCGAAGTCGATGCTGAATAGAAAGGTCTGTCCTTCACGTTTGCAGCAGCTATAGGGGCGCCACAGCGACCAGGCGTAGCCGCCATCCGCGCTTTGTAACGGATCGCCGGGGAAGATGGCGCACGTCGGCTGAACCTGGGGGTAGAGCAATTGCCATTTGTGGGTCGAAGCGTCGTTTTCAACGATCGGACCAGGCGGCCAGTAGCCGTCGCGGGTGGTGGGCGTGAGTGGTAAGTACACATGCGGCTGCCAGTTGCGGGTAATCACATCACCCGCCCGTTGCGCCATGACCGCGGCCGCCTTGAAGTCGTCGGGCTGTACCAGAAAACCCTGCCGCGGATAAACATTGCCCCACATGTTTCCCGAGGCATGACGACCGATTTCACGGATCCCCGGCGTGAGCGACTCGGGGTAGACACTTTCTGGGATGCCATGACGCCAGGCCAGTGAGTCCAGGGTACTCAGGTAGTAGGGCATGAATGCAATTGCACCACTGGCGCAGGCGTAGCCGGATTGAGAAGCCAATTGCGTGGCGACCCAGCCACCGGGGTGGCCGATGCCATCAACGTTTTTGAAGCGGGGCAGGTTGTCGCGGTGGGTGTTCGGGGTGATCAGGTTGCCGCCACCTTCCGCACCGCTGATGGGAGTGGAGAGGATGGCCATCTCGGTCCAGGGGTTGTTGCCGGTGGTGGTGTAGCTCGAGACCACCAGCTCTGGAATGAAATGACGAACCTTGGTTGAGGTTTTGACCTTGCAGCCGAAGGGCGTGCAGAGCAGCCAGAAACAAATACCGACGACCCTGTAGGCGAGGCAATTATGCGAAAGAACAGAGGCGGTGATGCTGCTGGTATCCAGCGCCATGCTTGGGCCGCACGCCAGCAGGATGCTCAGCGCCAAGGGCCGAAGCGTTGGGGGCGTGATTGACGAGCAGGCAGCAGGCATGATCCAGGCTCAATTAGGTAAATAGCCAGGTCAGGTTCGGTTTCGGGCGGGAGACTGTCAGTAGAAAAAATGAAGGTGGGTGTATCGACTTTGTGAGGCGTGAGACTATTATTTGACGTGAAGGAAGCTGCGCAAAATATCGGGTTCCGTAAGTAACTGATCCGTGGTGATTTCGAGAATATTGGCGAGTTTGCACAGGACCAACAGCGACGGATTGCCCGTGCATCGTTCGATCTGACTGACGTAGGTGCGATCCACCTCGGCCATGAGCGCCAGTTGCTCTTGGGTCAGGTTTTTCACGCGTCTCATCCAGCGGATGTTTTCCGACAGATGCAGACGAAGCTGTTCGTAGTCTTGAGTCATGCGCGCAAATTGCGCCTTGAGGGACTCTCAATCCACGGGATATAGTCTACATTGGCATTGATCTAGGCCATTTGATGCTCATGCCTATTATCGAGCGTTCATTTGGTTTCGTTAAGATTTTCGAAGCAGGGCCCAGCGTCTAACAATAAATCAGAAATCCAGGGTGCGTATGAACGAAAACTACCTTTCAATTCCCGCTGCGGATGGTTGTCCAAGTCTTTTGACACCTTGGGGCCGCGAGTTTGCCCCGATGATCGAACGTGGCGTGCAATGCGCTCAGGCTTGGCTTGATACGCCCGGCGAGATTCCACTGTGGTGGGCGTTGGCGCAAACCCGCAAGACCTTTCCAGTCGGTGACTGCCAAGATGCTTTTGAAGCTGGATTCCTGTTGAGGATTCAGCAGCGGCTGAGCAGTGCCCCCCAGCCCAATCAAAGCTGAGAAAAACGACGTTTAAGACGCGTTCATACACATGGCTTGAACGGCTCCCGATGTTCAGCAAGCGTTTCGGCTGCTGACGCCCCAATACCAGTGCTCGGAGAGTTGGTATTGGGTAATCGCTACCAGCGTCTAGTTCACCGCATCTTTCAGCGATTTACCGGCCTTGAAGCTGGGCGTCTTGGCCGCTGCGATCTTGATGGTGGCCCCAGTTTGAGGGTTACGGCCGTCGCGTGCCGCACGTGCTTTTACCGCGAAGGTGCCAAAACCAACCAAGGTGACGTTCTCACCGCTTTGCAACGAAGTGGATATGATGGTTGTGAGGGCTTCCAGTGCGCGCCCGGCAGTGGACTTCGGGAGGTCAGCGGAGCTCGCTATGGCCTCGATCAGATCGTTTTTATTCATGTGTGACTCCTTCCGCTGGCTGGGTGTTGACGAGTAATCTACTCAGATAATTCTTCGATATCCACTACAAAACCGCTCTCCAGCCCTCTACGGATGTAACGCTATTTGGGCTTAAAATCGGGTAGCTATGCCCCGATTCCACGGGCTTGGTCAATGCGCGCAGCTACCCGAAAAGCTGCCTCTAGCTCTGAACACTGGTATTCCTGCATTAAGGTCCAGCGTTCGGCTTTTTCCTCGGGCTCCGTCATCGCCAGAGCGAGATAGAGGCTGGGTGGCACGGCTCGAAACAGCGTTTCGAGTTTCTTCGACAGCACGACCCCCTCGGTGTATTTGCCCGGTTCCTTGCTGGCGGAGAGCAACAAGGCTTTCTGTGCCGGCGTGAGTTTCTTGAAGCGTGCGATTTCTTCGATTTCCGCGGGCGGTATGTTCAAACAAATCCACCATTCGATCATGTTGAGCATGGTCTGCGCGGTCGTGGGGAAGTCGGCAAGGTTTTGCGTCGCCAGCCAGAACCAGGCACCGAGCTTGCGCCACATCTTCGTGCCCTTGACCACGAATGGCGCCAGCAGCGGGTTCTTGGTGATGATATGGCCCTCGTCGGTGACCATGATGATCGGTCGGCCCAGGTACTGGTCGCGCTCGGCAAGGTTGTTCACGGTATTCATCAGGCTGATGTAGCTGATGGACATCTGCGCTTCATAGCCTTCGCGAGCGTAAGTGGCGAGATCGACAATGGTCACATCGCTCTCGGGCCAAGGCGTGCCCTCGCGATCGAACAGTTCACCCTCGAAACCTTGGCAAAACAGGTCGATGGATTCGCCCATTTCCTGGGCGCGCTCACGACGCTTCTCGGGCAGATATTGGTCAGCGGCGACGCGCAGCAAGGCGTCGCGCACGTCGCGGGTCAGTACCTGGCGACCCGCCGCGACACACGTCTGCGCCGCATCGAGAATGCACTCGCGGATCAAGCTGCGATCGGCTCGACTCAGGCGCGCCTCTTCCTTGGCCTCGCCGCCGGTGATCATCAGCCGTGCGGTGATTTCCAGTTCGCCGAGAACATCGCGCTGGTCTTCGCGATTGGTAACCACCTCATCGTCCAGCTCATCGATCGACAGACTCGCCACCTGATCCGGCTGCTCGACCAGGCGCCAGGTATCGGCGAACGGGGCGAGACTGACCGAGGCGCCAGGTTTCAATTGGACCTTGTTGACCGACAGGCCCTGTGTCGCGAAGTAGTCGCCCTGCAAACCGAATGAGTTGCCGGCCTCGACGATAAACAGGCGAGGGCGGTACACGGCCATGACCTGCATCAGCAGGGTGACCAGGGTGGCCGACTTGCCGGCACCGGTGGGACCGAACAACAGCAGATGACCGTTCATGGCCCGGTCCAGACGTGACAACGGATCAAAACTCAACGGCGAGCCGCCACGATTGAACAGGGTGATCCCCGGGTGGCCGGTGCCCGTGCTGCGGCCCCACACGGGAACCAGATTCGCCAGGTGCTGGGCGAACATCAGGCGGGTGTACCAGTTGCGCGTGTCGCAGGCCGGGTTGTACGCCATTGGCAACCAGCGCAGGTAGCTGTTGCAGGCGGCGACCTCGTCGCCTTCACGTACTGGTTGCAGCCCCGCACCCAGCAGCGCGCTGGCCAGGCTGACCGAGCGCTGGTGCAACTGCTGTTCATCGTGACCGCGCACGTAGAACGCCAGGGTGCCGCGGTACAGCTTGTGCTGGCGGCCGATGATCGCGCGAGCCTCTTCGACATCCTGGCGGGTCTGGGTCGAGGCCAGGTTTTCACCGATGGCTTTGCGCGCCAGGCGGTTCAACTGATCCTCAAGTACATCCTGCGGTTTGACCACCAAGGTCAGGCTCATCACCGTGCCTTCAGGCAACTGGTCGAACAGCGCATTGACTGCATCACCCTTATAGGTTTCTCCGGTGAGTTGACCAATCGACGGTGCCCGGCGCAGTTTGTCCACCACCATCACCCGATGGGGCTGATCATCGAAGAACCAGAGTCCGCATTGCACATCCGAGCGCGGTTCGTTGAAGAACAGCCGCTCGGCAAAGTCGTGATCGAAGGGCAGTTCCAGCGACTCGCCATCGCCCGGCTCCGGATAGGCTACGCGGCGGTAGAAATCCTCGGGTGCTTCATCGGTGAGCGTGGGGGCCGGATTGAACCAGGGCAGCAGCCAGGCATACAGACCTCGGCCATCGACTCGCGTCGATTGCACCCCGCAGGCCTGCAACGAAGCCGCAATACGTTCGCAAGCCTGATGCAGGGATTGCACCGGGCTGAGTCCCGTCTCCTCATCGCCAGACTCGAGCCAGCGATAGACCACCAGGCGCACCCGACGGTTATTGCCACGCCAGGGCAGGCGCGTCACCACCTTATCCTCAAACAGACCACCGGGCTTGGCGATGGTCTTCAGATGACGGCGGCTGAGCTCCAAATACGCCTCGGTGAAGACCGTGCCTCGCGCGCTGTCCTGGATATAATCGGTGAGCCGGGTCAGGTAGGGGGTGAAGTCGTTGTCGTCCTGGCAGAAAAACTGCGCCACCCACGGCGCTTGATCCAGCTCGTCAAAGCTATCCTGCAGAGCATCCTCGAGGGCATCGCGGGCTGCCATCAGCCAATCGGGTTCGCGCCCTTCGGTGCCAATGGGCAGCAACTCGAACACCGCCCCCACCGAACGATTGTCATCCAGCAGAAAACACTGCTCGGTGTCGAGGTATTCGACCCAAGGCAGGTGATCGGTGAAGCTGGGATTGTGCGCATACAGTGCGGCTTCATCGGTCAAGGTGGCACGAGGGCGCAATGGGTTGCGCCAGGCTGTCCACGCAGAAGTGCGCTTGCCCGCATCGCAGCTACGCACTACAGGTCTTCCTGACGTTCACCCGGCAATGCGTACTGCACCCGTTGGTAGAACGGAAAGACGGTCGAGTAACCCGGGACCGGTGCCTGCTCGGTACCACTCAAATGCGGATACACGTACAGCACCAGATCGGGATTGGGCAAGCGAGGGAACAGGTTGCGGATCTCGTTCGCCGCTGTGCGCGTGTACGGCTCGTGGAGAGCGGCGGAGAACTCTGCTTGGGCCAGCGGGCGGCGTAACTGCTGCCGAGCCTCCAGCAGTTGCTGCTGAGTGCCTTGCGAACCGGCGCCGTTCCAGATGTCCAGCATGGTCTGCTCGCCATGGGGTAGAAGCGTGTCCTTGTCGGTGGAGCACCCCGCCAGTACCCAGCAGAGCAAACTAATCCAGGTCAGGTAGAGAAGCTTGGTCTTTTTCATGGCGAACGCTCCGGCCCTTGGGCTCGTAGTCGATGGTGATCTCATGGTCGAGGTGCAGTGCGACTTGGGCGGCCGGTGGCACGTACACGGCGGCAAAGGCCTCGCCATACAGTTTGTTGACCCACTCGCGGATGTCGCTGACCCCACCACTGAGAATTGAATTCAGTGCGCTATTGCCCGTGCTACTGGTGACCCCGAGCGTACTGCCGCCCGAACTGATCACACTGCTGTTGTTCTGCTCATCCCCAAGCAGAGCAGCGACACCGGCACCGGCCGCCGTGATCAGACTCTGGCTGCCGAGGTACTGCTGGGCGTTCGAGCGGCGCTCGCCGGCAATGCACGGAATGCCATACGGATCGGACAGGTAACCGAGTCCGCCGCGGATCTTGTCGCTGTTCGAGCTCCGGGGGGTGGAGGCATTACGGCTGGCTACCGCCTTCGGCTGAGGCACCGTGCGGATGGTGCCGTCTGTGAATACGAAAGTGATCGACTCGACCTGTCCGCGTACGCAGGACAGGGTCCAGTCACCGGACGCCGTGCCGCTCATCACGGCACCCGCGACGTCTGGTAGGTCGATACCGTTGGCCGTCAGGTTCTCGGGGCCGACCAGTACCTTGAAGGGATAAGGATCATTCACTGTGCCGTCCACCGGGACTCGGCCGATCAGCGCGGTCATGGCGACCGAGCCCATCAATGTCGCGTTTTCGGGGATGGTGTAGACCGGCTTCGCGCCTTCGATACGATCAGCCGAGCGTGTCAGGTCAGGTTCACCCTTGGTGACCTCGCGTAACTGTTTCTGGCTGCGGTCGATGGCATTGTCCTTAACCCCCCCCAGTGAGTTGAAAGCAGTAGGCAGACTCAGGGCGGACGCGGTCTTGGTTTTGCCCTGGGCCTCGGTGGACAGAGCATCGGAGGGCTCAATCCACTGCAGCGCATCATTGGCAGGATGCTGTCCGTCAAACTGAGCAGCGTCGCCAGGCTCGAGCCCCAATCCGATTGGCATATCCTTGCCTTTGCCGGTCAGCTCCGACAACTGGTCCTGCAATTGCGTCAGCAGACCGCGAGCCTGACGACTGTCTTGTTCTGCTTTGAGTCGGGCCTCGTTGGCTTGTCGACGGCCTTCGTCGACCTGCTGGGTCACGCTGCCAAGCGCCGTCTGGATACGCGAATCGACACTGCTCTCCCGTTCGCGCAGGCGGTTGTTCTCCGTCTGCAGCGAATCGTTGTGTTTCTTCAAACCGAGCATGTCGCTGCGCATGGCCTTCACCTGCCCGACCAGGGTGGCGACCGTGTCGCGTGGGGTATCGCCAGCAATGCCGAGCGACTTGGCTTGCTCGGCGGATAACTGAATGTTGCCCTGATCAACTGGGTTCTGTGGAGAGGGCGTGCTACCACCCGCGACCCAAGTTTTCAGGATGATCAACACCACGGCCAGTAGCGCCGCCGGTACCAGCCATTTGAGCAATGCGTTAGCCTTCATCATCAGCACCTCGCGCAACGGGCGGGAGTAGCACGGCTTGTTCGAGGCCGGCACCGCGGGTGACGAGGTAGGCGATCGTGGTGTCTTCAGCACTGCCGACAGGCCCGAGGAAAGCATGTTGGAAGGCCGCAGCGAACAGCTTGGCCTGAAGCCGACGAGGATCGAGTTGCATCGTCTCTGAACCACGATTGCGCAACTTCACCGCCGTTACCCAGTAATCACCGAGTCGCCAGGCGGCGATGGGCGTGCTGGACACGTTTTCGGTCGGCAGCAGGGTTGGCAGTTCGGTGCGTAGCTTGAGCGGTACGCGGCGTACGCCGGGCAGGGACTCCACGGTGCGCAGCGGCGCGTACAGGCTTTGTGCGGCGTAGCGCGTCAACGCGACCGGGATCGGTGTACGTTCTGGAACAGGGACGGTGCTCGATTCAGCCTCGGCAGACTGCGCCTGAGCGTTCTTAAGGATACGCACGGGCTCCAGCGGTTGATCACCAGGCGTGGCCGCGATATCCAGCAGGATGATCTCGCCCGTCGCGACCGATTGCAATTGCAGTCGGGTCGGAGCAATGGCTTCCGACGCGCGCAGGTACAGCGTTCCGCCGGTAGATTGCACGCGCAGCTTGCCTGTCAGGGTTGAGGGCACACCGACTCGAACATCCTCATCGACAAAGACCACCCGCTCTTGATTGATCACCAATGGGACCGCGAGGGGGAGGCGCTCCCAGTGCATCAGTTCGACGGCCTGCGCTGCAGCTCCCCATAGCATCAGTGCGACGGTGAGTCCCAGGGTAGAAATCCGCTTCATGGCTCACCTCCAGGCAGGGAGATTTTTTGCGGCGTGCCCTGATAACAATCCAGTGCCAGCCCCCATTTATTGCGTTCGGGGTCCAGATCAAAACGCACCACGCGCAATGGATAACGCACCACCACCCGTTTCACCGGTTCGGCGGCGTAATATTCATCGGCATTGAGATCGAGCTTGACCAGCCAGCTATCGCGATCGAGTTGCTTGACCCTGAGTTCCGGATCTTCGCTGTATCCTCGGCCCAGAATTTCGTAGACGCCACGCACCCGCTGGTGGAGTTCACCGGCGGCCTTGCGGTATTCGTAGTCGCCGTCGAGGAAGGCCTTGCAGGCGGGTGTCAGGTAGGACTGCAAGCTGTAGATCGCGCGGCGGTAGTCCTGTTCGCCATCTGAAGGCCAGCGGTTGAGTTGGCCAAAGATGTACAGGGCGAAGGCATAGACATTCTCCGAGGGGATATCCCACCACTTGCGCGTACTGCCCGAGCGCAGATCCGGGGGGACATGCACGGTCAAATCGGTCGGCGCTGAGCGCCAGCCGTACCAGAGCCCGGCACAGACCAGGGCAAGGATCACTACCGCCAGACGCAGGCTGAAGATATGGGCCTGTTGGGCATCGACCTTGTTCCGAAATCGGCTCATGGCTGCCACCGGGACAGGGCAGGACGCAGTCGACGCGAACGGCGAACCGTCCAGGCGCCGGAGTGGAGGATCAGACTGCCGCGCCCCAGGCGCCAACGGCTGGCCAGTACCCATTCGAGCTTGCGGTACAGCCAGGTCTCGGGGCGGGCTCGTTTGGCCCGCCGCAGTAGCGTGCCACCGGCCGATAGCACCACCGTCATGCCCGCGATCATGCCGGTCGGCGCCACTGCAATGGAGGCAGTGGTGATCGCCAGAGGAACGCCTGACAGCAGACCAATGACGGCGCCGGTGCCGAGCGCTACCCACATCTCATCATTGGTCAAGCCGCGCAACACGGCGGGATCACGGTTGAGTCGCTCCGGCAGAAAGACCAAGGTGCCGTCGGCAAGACGTTCGATAGTGTCGTTCATGCCAACCTCACAAAATCGCGGCGGCCTTGGTCAGGAACCAGATGATGATCACCACCAGCAGGGCGCCGATGCCAACCACCGCGCCGAGGTCTTTCCAGGTCTTGCGCTGGTTCTGCACGTCGGCATACACGGTCAGGGAATGCCACGCCACGCCCAAAAAAGCGAGCAGGGCGATCAGTAAGCCGAGCAGGATACCGCCGTCGTAGGCGTAGTTTTTGATCGTCTCGATCAATCCGGAACCTTCACCACGTGAAGGAGCTTCCATGGTCGGGAGTTCGGCAAAAGCCAGGCTTGGACCGAGTACCAACAGCAGACCGATCAGGCGCTGACTGGCACGATCACGCAGGTTGTTTTTCAGGGGGACAAGGCACTTGAGCATGACGGCGATCTCCTGGGTTAGGACAGGGTGAAGAACATCAGGACCAACAATGCGAGCAGCACGCGCGCGGCGCTGCCGCCAAACGCGCCGAAGCGCACACTGCCTGTCGCCCATCCCCGGTAAGCCGTCCACATCACCCAGGCGCACCAAAGCAACGCCAGAACGAGCACCAGGGATAGCCAGAGCGTCGAACTGCTCTGCGGTGAGAAACCGGATGCGTTTTGGAACGCTGAGGTTTGGGCGTCAGTCATGCTCATGGCGAGGGCTCCGCGTGCGGAGCGTCAACGCGGTAATCGCCCGCTAGTTCATCGGTATCGCGGGGTTGAGCGCGGGAGGGGGACAGGTACCCCTGTATCCCTTGGCGGATGCGCTGGAGATCCTGAGCCAGGCGGGGGTAGTCGAAGCGATAACGTTCGTTGGGGGCAGATGTGCTGGCTTCCTCGGCACGCGTGGCAAGGTGTTCGATCGTGTCGAGTTGCTGCAGGATCAGACTGAGCTGATCCTGTTCTTGAGCGGAGGCGGCGTAGACGCTGCTATGGACGATGGCCAGTGAGAGCAGTAACCAGCAGCGAAAGGCGGTAGTCGGCATGATTCTGCCCCATGTGAATATGGGGTCAGAATTGAGCTAATAGAGGGGTTGTTCAGTAAGAAAAGCGAGTGACGGTGGATCGCTTTTTCTGGGGGAGCGCTGGAGATGTTTACTTGCAGCTATGTGGCCCTTCAGCCTTTGGTGAAAAATGGTTGGGGATTTTGGGCGACTCCACTCTTCTCAATGAGCTTCGTCGAACGGGTAACGAAAGATGATGATCGCGTGGCTCAGGCTGTGTGAAAACGCATACACCGGTTTGTAGTCTGCGTTGCTACGTGAAATCTGCCAGCGTCTGGTTAATCCGCAGACCTAAAATTTTCGTGGGAACGCGACTTTCGTTCCAGTCCTGACTGTCAAACTTGCCCTTAGAACGTTTTCACACTACCTCGATCGTTTTCCGCCGGTCGCGATAGGCAGAAATCGGCCGATTCTGTTGAAAAACTCGGATTTTCAGCTCGCCTGAGCTCAGGCACGCCAACCACTGGAGAAACTACTCACCACGTTGAGTGGTTTCTCGGCTCTTCGTTGACCTTTGCTGCTCTGTTATTGGGTTGGTTTGAGGTTTTTTGCTTGGTGCAGACGCACCTATCCCGTGACCGGTGGCCATTGAGATGTAAATTTGGCCAGCCGTCGCAGGTTCTGTGCCGCAGCGGCCAGGGAGAATTCATCAGTCGCGCCACTCATGCCACGTAGTTGCAAGCGATTAAGTTTCAGGATGCGCTTGAGGTGGGCAAACAACATTTCGACCTTTTTACGTTCGTGGCGAGAGCGCACGTATTGCGCCGTCGCTGCGATGCGCCGAGCCACATCACGAGCGGCTTCATGGCCGCTGCGAGCGAGCCTGCGAAACGCAGTGTTCGGGCAGCACTTGGATTTCGTCGGACAGGCTACGCAGCGAGGACTTCTTGTTTCCGACCCGGTTGCACAACTCAGACCATCTATCCACCAGGCAATACGCTTGAATAGTCAAAGCATGGGTGACAACCATTGGCCAACAAAACTGCACGCATGGCTTGGGCGATGCTGCACAACGGCACTGATTACCAACTGGATCGGGCAGCGGCCTGACCCATTCATCCGGGAGAAGCCCCACACACCTCGATTGCGAAGCAACTCGAGCAATGGCAAACCGGTCGAACCGGCGTCGGCAAAACCCTTAATGTCCAGGTGCGTAAAGCACGTAAAAGCGATTGGGAGCCGACGCGCGAATAGCCCATCATGGCCCTGCATCAAAACGATGCCGTAGTAAGAGGCCGAATATGTGCAGTCGGCACGGGCGCCAAAGCAAAGGAGGTTTGTAACGAGGAGGAGTCCATATACGAATTTACGAAGATCGTTGTACATGGGATTCTTCATCAAAATAACCACAACCGCCAGCCAGCTCAACTCACTAAAGAGATGATTGCTGATCAGGTCGAGCCAACGCAGATGGGTATATAGGGCTGGGCACTGAAAAATGGCCGAATTGAGGCCAATACTCAAACGGAGGAGCTGATTTATCTGCACCTAGTGCCCCGAGACAATGGTTCAGTTCAGAAAGGCGGATTCAAATTTAAGGGAATGTTCTACGTTTGCGATTTGGCCATTGAACAGAACTAGTTTGCTCGTGCCCGACATAGGGGGCGTCGACGACGTCCGATTGTATTTCCGTGAGTCGCGTACGAATAAAGGACTGAATGGGGTCTATGCGTGGACTAAAAAAAGATTGTAGCGTGAAGACGGTGGCTCGCGTCACGGCGAACAGCACCCGACAGCATTGGCAGGTTACGCTGCTGGCTACCGAATACTTGATGATGAAACCACGCTCCAATCTCAGGTCAGTACAGGGTTGATACTTTCAGCCCCTTGGCGGAGCCGCCCCTTTGACTGCTATGCGTTGTCGGCGCATTAGGTAAGGCTGACCAATCATGAATAAAAGTTTCTAGAGGGCGCCTATGCGTAGGTTGGCAGTTCACATGGCACGCCGCGTAATTAAATTTCTCTGGACCTTGATGCAATCTTCCTGGTCTCGAATGGTACTGTGGTAAGCCCGTGTATTAATAATGTATGGAGTTCGAACAGTTGAATGCGCCGCATTTTGGTTGTGACAGCCATGATGGTATTTCGGCGGGTGTACTGCTCGGGATTCAGTTTGAAACGCCGTTGGGGCTGTATGGTCGCACGCGCGACTGATGGGTTTTCTGGCCGTTTTCGCTTGAGGGGACGACGGCCGAGCGCTTGGCAAAGCAGCCTTTTAGGCTGTTTATCCAAGCACCGGTCGTAATGGCGGTGAGTCCATGCTATGACTTTTGCGAAACTTCCGGGGCACTCAGGCCCCCTAGCGCCACGTACTTGAGCTCCAGGTACTCATCCAGCCCGTAGCGCGAGCCCTCGCGGCCAAGCCCCGATGTCTTGACGCCGCCAAAAGGCGCGACTTCGGTGGAGATCAGCCCTTCGTTGACGCCGACCATGCCCGTTTCCAGCGCTTCCACTACCCGGAACGCCCGCCCGAGGTCGCGGGTATAGACATAGGCCGCGAGGCCGAACGGCGTGTGATTGGCCAGGGCAATGGCCTCGGCTTCGTCTTCGAAGCGGAACAGCGGCGCTACCGGGCCGAATGTTTCCTCGGCGAAGATCTTGGCCTCCAGAGGGACGTCAGCCAGCACCGTCGGCTCGAAGAAGTTGCCGCCCAGTGCATGGCGTTGCCCGCCCGTGAGTATACGGGCGCCTCTCGCACAGGCATCGGCGATGTGCTCTTCGACCTTGGCAACCGCCTGGTCGTCGATCAACGGCCCCTGGGCGACTCCGGGCTCGACGCCGTGGCCCACCACCAAGGCAGCCGAGCGCTCGGCCAGGCGGGCGGCGAAGGTTTCGTAGATTCCAGCTTGAACGAGGAAGCGGTTGGCGGCAATGCAGGCTTGCCCGGTATTGCGGTACTTGGCTGCCATGGCGCCGCTCACCGCAGCTTCAAGGTCGGCATCGTCGAAGACGATGAAAGGCGCATTGCCGCCCAGTTCCATGCTGGTCTTCTTGATGGTGGGAGCGCACTGGGCCAACAGGCGAGCGCCGATCTCGGTTGAGCCGGTGAAGGACAGCTTGCGTACCACCGGGCTGTCAGTCAAGGCCTGGCCAATTGGCTGGGCAGCGCCGGTGACGATGTTGCAGAGCCCCGCCGGCAATCCTGCGCGCTCGGCCAGCACCCCCAGCGCAAGCGCCGACAGCGGCGTTTGACGGGCCGGCTTGATCACGCCGGCGCAGCCGGCGGCCCAGCCTGGTGCCGCCTTGCGGGTGATCATCGCCGCTGGGAAATTCCACGGCGTGATGGCAGCGAACACACCGATGGGCACCTTCTGCACCAGGATGAGCCGCCCCGGGACGTTCGGCGGAATCAGGTCACCGTATGCACGCTTCGCCTCTTCAGCGAACCATTCGATGAAGCCGGCGGCATACTTCAACTCGCCGTAGGCTTCGGTCAGCGGCTTGCCCTGCTCGGAGGTCAGGATCAGCGCCAGGTCGTCAATGTTGTCCAGCAGCAGATGATGAAGCCGCAGCAGGATCCTTGCCCGCTCGGCGGGCAACTCCTCGCGCCAGCGGCGCTGGGCACGTTCGGCGGCGGCAATGGCGCGCTCGGTCTCGGCCGCCCCGGCGTCGGGGACGAGGGCCAGCAGTTGGCCGTTGGCCGGGTTACGCACCTCCAGGGTTTTGCCACTGTCGGCCTGGACCCAGGCGCCGTCTATCAGCATTGATTCGCGCAACAGGCTGGGGTCACGCAGGGGTAGGTTTTGTAAGGTTGTCACGCCAGATATCTCCTTGGTTGAAAAAGGGAGGGTCATGCCGGATTGCGGCCGACGAAGAAGTCAGCGTCCGGGTCGGCGGTAGGGTTGAGGCCAGCGGCTTCCTGCCCGCGTCGCAGGGCCGCCATGTCGCGGGCGTAGACCCGGCCGGTGGGGTGACGCAGAGGGCCGCCGTTGTAGCCCTGCAGCCAGGACTCGTATTTCCACAGCGCGCGGTTGATCAGCCCGCCGCCAGCCTGGGGAACACTGGCGAACGCTTTACGCGCCGGGTCGATGCGGTGGAAGATCGCTGTCGCTTCGTCGAAGCGGCCCTCTTGGATCAGGCGGTGGACTTGCGGCAGCACGGGGCCGTAGTAGGCCGAGAAGTTGGTGCCACAGAACGGAATCGGGATCAGCTGTGCCAGTGGGATATATTCGTGTTCCATGGGCGAGGAGATAACCACTTCCTTGTGGAAGGCGCGGTGAACTTCGATGGCGGCCATAATGTTTGGCGCACCGCCCTCGGCCTTGATCGCAGCCACATTGGGGCAGTCGTCGATCAACCTCCGCAGTAACGACACTGGCAGGTCACTCGGGTCCAGTCGCGAGAAGCCCCAGGTCGGGATAGGGAAGAGCATTACGGCCAGTTTGGTGGCGTCACACATCGCCTTGGTGTAGGTGTAGATCTCTTCCAGCGAACGCGGGTGGAAGTACGGCGGGTAGCCCAGCAGCACCAGTTCGGCCCCGGCCGCCTCGGCCCGGCGCACGGCTTCGATGTTGTCTTCCAGGGTGTTGAACACCGCGTGGTGGACAACGAACAGGCGACCCGCGGCCTCGTCCACGGCAATGCGCACGAACTGCTCGTACTCGTCCATGGTGATGGCGACCTCGGAACAGCTCAAGGTGCCGACGAAGCCGTGGGCGATGCTGGTCTGGATGTCGTGCCGAATGGCTTTTTCATTGAGGTGTTTGAAGTCCGATGTGACGGTGGGGATCGTCACGTTGGCAACGCCAACGAGGTGTTCGCGGGCCCATTCACGGGCTTCATTGCGGCTGTAGCTGGCCATGATTGGCTCCTTTAGCGTTTGGTTTCGAAGTTGATGGGCAGGGGGGTGGCCAAACCGGCCTGAAGCGCCTTTTCCAGGATCAGTTCGGCCACCACAATATCCTGCAGGCCGCTGCCGACAGACTTGTAAAGAAGCGACTGAGCCGAGCGGATGCGCTGCGCGTGATTGCCGTTGAGCAGGTCGCCGAGGGAGATCGCCTTGGCGCGCACGTCGATCCCGGCAGCGCTTGCGGCAATCATGTCGCCGGTTTGTTCCAGCACTTCCTCGAGCATGTCGGCGATGATCAGATCGCTTCTGGCAATCACCGAGACATCCACTTCGCGCTGCTCGGGTACGGTCGAGCCGATGGAGTACACCTGTGCGCCAGCGGCTAGCCATTCGCCGTTCAGGATCGGCTGTTCGCCGCGCGAACGGGCCGCCGCCAGAACCAGTTCGGAGCCCTCCACGGCGGCCTGGGCGGAATCGACCTGGCGTGCACTGACCCCAAGATCTCGGCTGACGGCTTCAGCAAACGCTGCGCGGCGTTCAGGTGTCGGGCTGAAGACGACAACCTCGCTGAGCGGGCGGACACTGGCGAATGCACGCACATGCATGGCGGCTTCCAGGCCACTGCCAAGCACCGCCAGCCGGGCCGGCCCCGCTGGGGCCAGGCGGTCCAGCGCTGCTGCGGTGGCGGCGGCGGTGCGCAGACCAGTGACCAGGTTGCCGTCGACGAAGGCGGCGATGCGGCTGGTCTGTCGATCGAAGAGCACGATCACGTACTCCACGCCCGGCAGGTCGGCGCCCAATGCCATGCCCATCAGCTTGGCACCGTAGTAACGCCCGCCTGGGGGGATGGCTGGAAGGGTGCGCAACCAGGTCCGGTCAGCGCTGGCGATGGTGCGCGGCGGCACGGCACTTGGCACTGGAGGCCGGGCATAGGCGGCCTGCAGGGCAGAGATGGCGTCCGGCCAATTGAACACTTCACGCACGGCCGCGCTGGAAACGAATACCGGCGAGGTCTGCGGCGCGCTCATGACCGACGCTCCGTAGGCCGCGTGCCAGTCAGGCACGAGTGTATGAGGGTGCTGCTGAAGCTGTGATGCATTGGGAAGCCTCCGAAGCTGGGGGGGACTGCTGGAGCGGCGGACTACACCGCCCAATCAAACTAAATCGACTAATTGACATGTGTCAATTAATAAATTGAATGATCTTAATTATTTATTGAGGTGCTGGAGAGTGCGTCTGTCACCTTGCAAGCGCTATTGGCACGGCCTACCATGGCGGCTTTGATATGCAGGAAAGAACTGGCGTAATGAGCGACGACGATGCCTTGCGGCTGAGCGAATACATTGAACAGGCGGCTGCCCGCGGCGACACACGGCTGCCCCCGGAGCCCAAGCTTTGCGAGGAACTGGGTATTTCCCGGGGGCGGTTGCGCACTCTTTTACGGCGCCTGGAGGAGCAGGGGCGGATCTGGCGACACGTTGGCAAGGGCACCTTCATCGGCTCCCGTCAGGCGGTGATGGACGACCACGCCTGGGCTTCGGCCATCAGCATCAGCGACATCATCGGTGCCCGCATCCTGCTGGAGCCGCAGTTGGCCGGGCAGGCGGCCATCCATGCCACTCCTGCTGACCTTGCGGCGATGCGCCAAAGCCTGGTGGACATGGCGGCCGCTGGCAGCTATCTGGAATGGAAGCGCCAGGACGAGACCCTGCACCGGGCGATCGCCGTAGCCACTCACAACACCTTGTTGCTGATGCTCTACGACAGCCTGCGGCTGCAAGCGCAGCTTGGCCTGGATGCAAAGATCGAGAGCGTGTTTGGCCAGGCCGATGCACCCAAGTCAGAGACCCATAGCGAGCACCTGGCAATACTCGAAGCCATCGCCGGGCACGATCCGCTGCTGGCTGAGCAGCGAATGCGCAGCCATCTGCAGTCGGTACGTGCCCGGATGTTCGCGCCACGCTAGATCGGCCGGCGCAACAGCTCGAGGGTCTGATGCATGACCTGGGCATGGGCCTGTGGCCCGCCGCCACTCAGTTCGATGTGGCCAAGGGTGGCCGATGCCTGCACCACCAGGTTTGCACGGTCGAAATGGCGGCCGGCGTAAGCGGTCAGTGCGCCTTCCAGCGAATGGCGGCGACCCAGTTCCTCCGCCAGGATTAGAGCGCCCTCAATGGCGATGCCGGCGCCCGAGGCCAGCTGCGGAGTGGTCGCGTGCACCGTGTCGCCGAGCAGCACCAACCGACCGCGGTGCCAGGGCGCCGGAATCATGTGCCCGGCCAGCGGGCGGTACAACAGGTGCGGGTCTGGCAGGCTGCCGTCGAGCAGCCCCCGGCGGATGTCCGCCAGCTCACCGGTGAAAGGCACCATCAGGTCGGCGAAAATCTCCGGCCAGGCTGTTGGCGGAATGAAATCCAGGCCGTCGCGCTTGTACAGCAGGTAGAGATAGCACTGATCGTCGCTGATGGGGTTGATGCCCGCCTTGATCGTATCGCTCAGGTACATGGTGGAGTTTTCGTGCAGGCGGGGCACGATTGCCCGCCAGCAACCCTGGCCGGTGAACACCGGGCCGGCGAAGTCCGGGAATACTAGGCGGCGTAAGGCAGAGTTGATGCCGTCGGCGCCAACTACAAGGTCGTAGCGACCACCGCTGCCGTCGCTGAATAGAACGTCGACGCCATCGGAGTCCTGGGTGATGCTTTCAAAGTTGAGCCCCAAGCGCACAGTGGCACCGGCAGCGCGGGTGGCGGCGCTGAGAATCTTCGCCAGCACAGGCCGCTGGATACCCGCCGCGCTGGGCAAGTCCTCGGCGCCGAGCGCTGGCGCAATGGGCACGGTACGCAGCAGGTTGCCCTGGGCGTCACGCAGGTCAATGGCGCGCCACCAGCCGCCCAAGCGCAGGACTTCGTCCACTACGCCGACCTCGCGCAAGGCTCGTAGGCTGGGGCCACTGATGGTGATGCCAGCGCCATCCGGCGCCCAGGCGGGATTGAGTTCGACCAATTCGACGGCAATGCCTAGCTTGCGCAGTTGGATCGCGGCGCACATGCCGCCCACGCCGCCGCCGATGATCAGCGCTTTCTGAATAAGAGCCATGGTGCTTCTCCAAATGAATCAGGCGACGCCGCCGCCCAGCCGTTCGGCCAGCCAGTCGGCGATGAGGTTGCCAGCGTTGCTGGGGTTGTCCAGCGAGTTGTGTTCGACGCCGCCCTCGCGCTCGGTGAACACCACCAGTTCGCGGTCCGGGCTGTTCACCAGCTGGTCAAAGGTGCGCTGGGCGTACTGCAGGGGGATTTGCCGGTCCTGCTCGCCGTGGGTGACCAGGAAGGGCACACGGATGCGTTCCAAGATCCCGTCAAGATGCATGTGCTGCGCCTTGGCCATGAAGTCGTCGAAACTACTGGCGCCAAAGACCCACTGCACGTGCTGCCAGTAGTGCGGTACCGGATTCTCGCCTTCGCGGCGCCGCCGTGCCTCCTGCACTGCGCGCCAGTCGTGGTTCGCTCCCCACACCGCGGCACAAGCGAATCGTGGCTCGAAGGCCACCGCCCGTGGGCAGTAATAGCCACCCAGGGAGACGCCGAGGGCAGCGATGCGCGTCGGGTCCACCTCAGGATGTTGCTGCAGCCAATCGACTACCGGAGTGGCCCATGCCTCGCTGTCGTGACGAGCCGGTAGGCCATGCAAGCGCAAGGCTTCGCCGGTACCCGGCTGGTCGACGAACAGCGCAGACAGGCCGCGCTGGGCGAAAAGCCGGCCCATCACGCTTTTCTGCAGCATCTCCTTGGTGCTGTCGAGGCCGTTCATGATCACCACGATCGGCGCCCGTGCCCCTGGAGCAAGGCCGCCGGCGCGCACGTATAGGGCGCTCAGGTGACCTTCGCCGTAGGGGATTTGCACCCGTGCGCAGTTTTCCCGGCTCAGGCGTCGGGCCTGGTCGAACAGCACTAGGGAATGTTGGTAGAGCGCCAGCCGGTGCTTGAAGCCGTGCGCCTGCATACGTTCTGCGAGGCTGTAATAGAGGGCAGCACGCCCCAGCTTCTCGCCTGCGGAAAGGCGCCGATTGCGCGCCAGGTCGTCGTCGGCAAGGGCCACCAGGCGGTCGCCACCGCTTTTCCAGGCAGCGTAGAAAGCTTCGGTGCCAGGATCGTCGCCGGCCAGGGCGGCATCGCGCAGCGGCGCGCACATGGTGTTCACCTCGCCGATGTTGCCGCCGTGGGTAAGGGCGATGATCGCTGACAGGCTCCACACATAGTTGGTTGGGAAGTACTGAAACATGGTGATGACCTCGTTCAGGCTTGGTTCAGGGCTGATGGAGCGGGCAGTTGGTCGGGAATCCAGATATTTCCCGCACCATCTATTCGTGCTGGCACCGGGACCAGATACCGCCCCACGCACGGCCCGGCAAAGCAATGGCCGGTGCGCAGGTCGAAGTGCGCCGAGTGGGCGTAGCAGACGATGTGCTGACCGTCGGCCGAGAGAAACTGGTCGCGCTGGTATTCCAGAGGGCGGTGGTTGTGCGGGCAGTCGTTGAGCCAGACGATCACTTCGGCGCCGCGCCGGATGGCGAACACCCGGTCATGCCGGCCCTCGCGCAGCAGGCCTCGGGCGAGGTGGTCTGGCAGCTCGTCGCGGTGGCAAAGACGGCGCTCCATGGTGGCTGCCTCACTCACCGGGGGCCCATTTATCGACACCCTCGAAAAGGAATATCTGCGAATTGTCTGCACCGGGCTCCAGCGCCCGCGGCACCCAGCTGTCGTCGTGGTGATCCATGTCGGCGTCAAATTCCATGACGGCGCCAAAGGGACTGTTGAAGTACCAGAAGAAGTTGCTGCCCATCAGATGCCGTCCCGGCCCCCAGAAGCTTTGGTAGCCCTTTTGCTGGAAGCGCCAGCCTTGCTGCAGTACCTCGCCCGCCGAGCCGAAGTGGAAGGTGAAGTGGTTGCAGCCGACCATGTGCTCGTTATGGCTGTGCAGCATGAACAGCGTGTGGTGATCATGGGTCCCGGCAGGGCGCATGAACGGCCCCAGTTGGTTGAGACGATCAGTCACCACGAAGCCCAGGCGCCGGTAGAACGCCTCGGCCTTGGCAGCGTCTTCGACGAAGTACACCACATGGGACAGTGAGCGTGGCTTGATCACTGCCGAGGGGTCAGCGCCGCAGTCGTTGGGCGCGCGCCCCGGCGTCTGGCCCGGCACGTTGAAGCCCAGGCGCGGCGCGTGGATCGGCTGGCGCCGAGCGCGCTGAAAGGCAATGCCGAAGCCGGAATCGTCGAGGCAGTGCAGTGTGCCGTCGGCATCTACGCTCACCTCGCGATCGGCGCCCAGCAGGCGGTACAACTGCACCAGGGTGGCGTCGTCGGCGACCCCATAATGGGTTTCGCGCAGGCAGGGAGAGCATGCGCCGGGCGGCAGTGGCGGCAGGCCGGAGTGGTCACTGCGGCGCACGATCACGCCGGTGCTATCCAGGGCAATGTAGGTACCGCCGACCTCGGGGTCGTACTCGCTGACGTCCAGGCCGTAATCCAGCAGATACCGGTGGGCGGCGGCCAGGTCTTCGACGCCGAAGGTCAGGTATTGCAGACCGATGATATTCATGGCTGATGACTCCATATAGCTAGCGACCTGGCGTGGCGGCCAGGTGGACGGGCATGGGATAGCCGCACGGCGGGCGATTGTCGTACCGCAGCGGAATTAGAAGGATGGTGGGGCAGCGAACGCTAGCGTCGGGCTGAGCGATGCAGGCGGGTGACGAATACTGCCACGCAGGCGTAGCGGGCTGCGGAATGTTCGGCGGTGATGAGGTAAGACAGGAGCTGAGGCATGGCGATTTCTCTGGTCGGTTCTTGTTCTGGACACCCCACGTGTGGCGGAGTGTGAGCCATGCTCCCTTGGCTGCATGGCTCGCCTCGATAAGCTACGCAGCGTCCAGTCATACGAGAAATCTTAATTTGGCATACGAAGCATTCGATCGATGGATACCTGTGGACTGGTATGCCGCTGCCGTGGGTTGCTGTTCAGACGTCTGGCATGGCTGCCGCGCTTTCCACGATCAGGCTGCGTAGCCAGCTCAGCCCAGGATCATGCTGCTGGTGACGATTCCACTGGATGGCCATGACCAGCCTGGGTGCATCCCAGGGTACCGGCAGAATCTTCAGCGGAAGCTCGCGCGCACACTGCTGGGCCAGGCGCAGATGCATGGTGGCGATGCGCAGGGTGCCCGGCAGGAACGTGGGCACGTTGCTAAAGGCGTTGGTGATGACCTCGACACGGCGCTCGAAGTTGTAGCGATTGAGAAACCACTCGTCCATCGACGGCACCCGCTGCATACCCCATCGCACCAGGACGTGCCCCATCTGCTTGTACTGCTCGAACGACAGGCTGTCGCCAACCAGGGGGTTGTCCTGGCAGGTCATGCAGACGAAACGGTCCTCGAAAATCGTCAGGCTCGGATGGTCGTCGCCCAGGTGGGTGGCCGGCAACACCAGAAGGTCGACGTTCCCTCGTTCGAGCGTTTCCCGCGGGGTGTCGTTGGGCGGGATCATTTCCAGGCTGGCCATCGGTGCCAGTTCGTTCAGGCGCCTGCTGACCTGAGGCAACAGCACGGTGCAGACGTAGTCCGAGGCCATCAGCACAAATTTGCGCTGCGACTGAGCCGGCTCGAACTCGGCTCGGTTTTCCAGCGTGGAGCGCATCTGGATCAGCAAGTCGCGAACGGGCTGGATGAGTGCTTCGCCTTTGGGCGTGCGGACCATCTTGCGTCCGTTGGGTACCAGCAATTGGTCCTGGAAGTATTCCCGCAGGCGGGCGAGTGCGGCGCTGGTGGCCGGCTGGCTGAGAAACAGCCGTTCCCCGGCACGGGTGATGTTCTGCTCGACCAGCAGAGCGTCGAGCACCACCAGAAGGTTGAGATCAAGGCCATGAAAGCGCATTGGACGTCTCCTTGCCCGGTGCGGTCCGGGATTGTTTTTGTTGGCGGAGGGTGCGTGCGAGCCATCCAACGTGTTTATGCCTCGTATGTCAATAAACGATTTCACAGATGCCTGACGGGTGCATACCATCAAGTCACACCCGCCATCCAGGTCGAAGAACCTGGTGTCAGCCTGGCACCGATGTCTGGCCTATAACAACAAAAAAACCGGAGCACATCATGCAGCCGTCCCGCCCTCTTCGTGCCAGCGTTTCGCCGCCCATCTACTGCTTGGATTCGTCCGCCCGCCTGGCATCAAGCGGGCGCTAGACGCGCATCGTAACGCCATTCATACCACGGCCCGGGCGCCCATGCGCTGCCGAGCCCGGCATTGCACGAGGCACCACTATGGCAAGCAACCCTCTCAAAGGCTGGCAGGTAGACCGCGCCAGCATCCAGTTCATCGGCCACGACCTGCAGCGCCCCGAGTGCATCGTCGCCCAGCCTGACGGCACGCTGTGGAGCGCGGATGCCCGCGGCGGGGTGATGCGCATCGCTCCGGACGGCAGCCAGCAACTCCTGGCTCCGATCGCCCCAGTCAGCGAACCGGCAGATTTCCAGCAGCGCTACGTGCAGTCCCAGGGGGCCTCGCTGCCCAATGGCCTGGCACTGACCGCCGAAGGCGACTTCATCATCTGCAACTGGGGTCTGGACCGTATCGAGCGACTTGATCGCCAAGGTCACGTCCATGTGCTGCACGACCACCTGGAAGGCAAGGCACTGGGCAAGACCAACTTCCCGCTGATCGATTCCAAGGGCCGCATCTGGTTCACCGTGACGACCACGATGCAACCCTGGACCGACTCGATCAATTCGGCGGTGCTCGACGGCTACATCGGGGTAATCGATGAAAAGGGCATCCGCGTGGTGGCCGAAGGCTTCGGCGGCACCAACGAGATCCGCTTCGATGACAACGAGCAGTTTCTGTACGTGGTCGAGAGCAATGTCCGGCGAATCTCGCGTTTGCGCGTAGGCCCCGACGCCACGTTGGGCGAGCGCGACGTGTATGGCCCTGCGCAGCTCGAAGGCTTCCCCGACGGCTTTGCCTTCGACAGTTTCGGCAACCTCTGGGTGACACTGGTGATGAGCGACAAGCTGATCGCCATCACCCCCGAAGGCGAGGTGCTGACGCTGCTCGACGACGGGGATCCGCAAGCCACCGCGCGCCTCGACCGGCATTTCGCGGACAAGACCCTGACGCCCGAGATCATGCAGGCCGCCCGCGGCACCTTGGCGCCGTGGATGGCCAGCCTCACCTTCGGCGGCCCCGACCTTCGCACCGTCTACTTGGGCAGCCTGCAAGGCACCCGCATTCCCTTCTTCAGAGCACCGGTGGCCGGCCAGCCGCTGATCCACTGGCGCTAGTTTTCCATACCTCGTTGCAACAGGAGTCCCGCATGATCCGTCAACTCAAACAAGGCCGGCCCGCAGAAGCGAAAGCCGAGCTCAATGCCCAGGTGCGTACCACCGTCGAAGAGATCCTCGCTGCCATTGAGCACCGCGGCGAGGCAGCGTTGCGCGAGTATTCCAGCCACTTCGACAACTGGGCCCCGGATGATTTCCGGCTGACATCCGAACAGATCCAGGCATGCATCGACAGCCTCAGCCCGGAGGCACTGGACGACATCCGTTTCGCCCAGGCGCAGATCCGTCGTTTTGCCCAGATCCAGCTGCATTCGCTGCGCGACGTCGAGGTCGAGACCATGCCCGGCGTGGTGCTGGGGCACCGCAACATCCCGGTTAACTCGGTGGGTTGCTATATCCCGGGCGGCAAGTATCCCCTGTTGGCATCGGCGCACATGAGCGTGCTGACCGCCAAGGTCGCTGGCGTCAAGCGGGTGATCGCCTGCGCACCGCCTTTCGGGGGCAAGCCGTCCAACGAAATCGTTGCTGCCATGGCCCTGGCTGGCGCCGACGAAATCTACGTGATGGGCGGGGTACAGGGCGTAGCTGCCATGGCCTTGGGTACCGAGAAGATTGCGCCGGTGGACATGATCGTTGGTCCGGGTAATGCCTATGTGGCCGAGGCCAAGCGCCAGCTGTTCGGCCGGGTGGGTATCGACCTGTTCGCCGGTCCCACCGAGACCATGGTGATCTGCGATGACAGTGTCGACGCCGAACTGGTGGCTGTGGACCTGCTCGGCCAGGCCGAGCATGGCCCGACCTCGCCGGCCTACTGCTTGACCACCAGCACACGTATCGCCGAAGAGTTGCCGGCGGCCATCGAACAGGTGCTCAGCCGCCTGGACACCGCACCGGTGGCCAGCGTCGCCTGGCGTGACTATGGCGAGATCATCTTGTGTGACAGCGATGAGGAGATGCTCGCCGAGTCCGAGCGCCTATGCTCCGAGCATGTCCAGGTCATGACCCGCGATCCGGACTGGTTCCTCGAGCGCATGACTTGCTATGGCGGGTTGTTCCTGGGCCACCGTACCAATGTGTCCTACGGTGACAAGGTGATCGGCACCAACCACACCCTGCCGACTCAGGGCGCTGGCCGCTATACCGGCGGCCTGTGGGTGGGCAAGTTCATCAAGACCCACACCTACCAGCGCATTCTCACTGATGAGGCGAGCGTGGCCATGGGTGAGGTGTGCTCGCGGTTGTGCGCCCTGGAGCACTTCTCCGGGCACAAGGAGCAGGCTGACATCCGCGTGCGTCGCCTGAAGAAAACCGTGTGAGGGGCCGGGCCATGCAAGCACTCGAAGGCAAGGTGGCGGTGGTCACCGGCGCTACCGGAGGTCTGGGCGAGGCGATTGCCCGCGCCCTGGCCGGCGCCGGCGCCGCACTAGTGCTGGGCTACAACCGCGGACGCGAAGCTGCCGAGCGTTTGGCCCTGGCCTTGCCGGCCTGTGCCGAAGGCCACAGGCCGATGCAGGCCACGGTCACCGACAGCGAGAGTTTGGCCAGCCTGGCCCGGGAGGTGAAGGCGGCCTATGGGCGGTGCGACATTCTGGTCAACTGCGCGGGCACCACGCGCTATGTTGCCCACGCCGACCTGGCCGCGCTGGATGACACGCTGATCGACCAGATCCTGGCGACCAACGTGCGCGGGCCCATCGCTTGCGTACGGGCACTGCAGCCGCTACTGGCGGCAGGCGAGGGCGGCCTGGTGGTCAATATCAGTTCAATTGCCGCGCGCACGGCCATGGGCAGCAACATCGCCTATTGCGCCTCCAAGGCCGCGCTGGACAACCTGACCTGCTCGCTGGCCCGTGCCCTGGCTCCGGCTATCCGTGTGGTCTCGGTAGCACCGGGCCTGGCTGACACCGAGTTTGTCCAGGGCCTGGATGCCGCATGGCGTGACCGCCAGGCGGCGGCCACGCCGCTGGGGCGCCTGGCGTTGCCGGAGGAGGTGGCCAACGCGGTGTTGGCGGTGGCCAGCCAGTTGACCTTCACCACCGGCGCGGTGATCCCCGTCGATGGCGGCCGGTCGTTGAATTAGGAGCGCGCGGCTTTCTGCGCGACAACGCCGGCAACCTGCTCGAACTCATCGAATTACCGGTCCTCTGGGCCGGACAAGGAGCACAACCATGAAACTGGCAACCCTCAGGAACGGTAACCGCGACGGCCAACTGGTCATCGTTTCCCGCGATCTGCGTCGTGCGACCCTGGCCGGCGGCATCGCCGGCACGCTACAAGCGGCCATCGAGCAATGGGATCGCTGCGAGCCCTTGCTTCAGGCAATTTACCAGCGATTGAATGATGGCCTGGAGGCAGACGCCTTCGACTTCGATTCGCGCCTGGCCATGGCGCCGTTGCCTCGGGCCTACCAGTGGGCCGATGCGTCGGCGTTTCTCAACCACGGCAACCTGATGGAGCAGGCCTACAAGTTGGACATCAAGAAAGACCCTGGCGTCCCGATTCTCTACCAGGGCGCAGGTGATGACTTCATGGGCCCTTGCGACGACTATCCGGTGCAGGGCGAGGAGCACCAGATCGACTTCGAAGGGGAGGTTGCAGTGATTCTCGACGATGTCCCCATGGGCGTGCAGCCAGCGGCAGCCGCCGGGCACATCAAGCTGCTGATGTTGCTCAACGACGTCAGCCTGCGAGCCCACCTGTTCAAGGAGGTGAGCATTGGCTTCGGCCCGTTGCGGTCCAAACCGAGCACGGTGTTTGCCCCGGTGGCGGTCACCCCGGATGAACTGGGCCGGGACTGGTGCGACGGCCGCGTGCACCTGGACTTGCATGTGCATTGCAATGGCGAACTGTTCGGCCACCCTAATGGGGCTGAGATGGACTTCAGCTTCCCGGAACTGGTCATGCACTTGGCCCGCACCCGCAAGCTGGGCGCTGGCACGGTATTGGGTTCGGGTACCTTCTCCAACCGTGGCTGGCGCGAGGTAGGTTCGGCGTGCCTGGCGGAACGCAGGGCAGTGGAAATGATTGAGTTCGGCGAGGCGCGCACGCAGTTCTTGCGCTTTGGTGATCGGCTGCGTTTCGAGATCCTGGGGCGTGATGGGCACAGCGTGTTCGGCGCCATCGACCACCGTTTCGTGGCTGCGGAGTGACGCCAATGCATGTCGTGATTACCGGGGCCAACGGTTTTGTCGGCCAGAACCTGGTCAGCCGCCTGCTTGCAGACCCCCGTGCCTTGCCAGGCTGGAGCCGCCTCACGCTGCTGGATCTTGCCTTCGAGCAGCCGCTGCGCGACCCTCGGGTTCGCTGCCTGGAGGGCGACCTGAACGATCCAGCGCTGATCGCCGATACGCTGGATGAGCCGGTGGCAGTACTTTTCCATCTGGGCAGCGTGCCCGGAGGGCTCGCCGAGCGTGAATATGAGCTGGGCCGACGGGTCAACCTTGATGCCACCCTGGCGCTGTTCGAGGCCTTGCGTTCACAGGAACACCCCGCACGCGTGGTTTTTGCCAGCACCATCGCCGTTTATGGCGCGCTGCCGGAGGGCCCCATGGATGAGTCGGCGCCGCTGCTCCCCCAACTGAGCTACGGCACCCAGAAGCTCATTGGTGAATTGTTGCTGGAGGACTTTTCCCGTCGAGGCGAGCTGGATGGCATCGCGTTGCGCCTGCCTGGCATCGTGGCCAGGCCACCCCAGCCGTCCGGACTCCTGTCGGCATTCATGAGCGACCTGTTCTGGAGCCTGCGCGACGGCCAGCCGTTCGTTTGCCCGGTAAGCCCGCAGGGCACCGCCTGGTGGATGTCGGTGGCCTGCTGCGTGGACAACCTCCTGCATGCTGCGCGTCAGCCTGCCGTGTCGCTGGCCGGACACCGCACGATCACCTTGCCCGTGCTGCACCTGAGCGTTGAGGCGGTGGTGGAGGGCCTGTGCCAGAGATATGGCGAGGACCGCCAGCAACTGGTCAGCTATCGCCCCGATCCCGCCCTGGCGCAGGCTTTTGCAAAGTATCCGGCGCTGGCGACCCCTGTGGCCGAGCGCCTTGGCTTTGCACATGACGGGGACCTTGCCGGGCTGATCGCCCGAACCCTCGACGGATAACCCGTAATCCGCGTGCTCGACAAAAAAGAACAATAACAAGAACACTGGAGAACACCATGAACACCTCTGTCACTGCTGGTCGTCCGGTAGCGCGCATTGCGACCTACCTGCTATTGCTCATTAACTGTCTTGCGCCTCTGGCAGCCATTATCGTCGCGCCGAGCCTGCCACAGATGCAGGCCCATTTTGCCCACGTTCCCAATGTCGAGTTCCTGGTCCCTGTGTCATTGGCCATCCCTGGTCTGATGGTGGCCTTGCTTAGCCCGCTGGTGGGTTTTTTCGCTGATCGGGTTGGTCGCAAACGGCTGCTGATCATCGCCATGGTCGGCTATGGCGTCATGGGCGTGCTACCGCTCGTACTGCCTTCGCTGCACGCCATCATTGTCAGCCGGATCCTGCTCGGCTGTATGGAGGCAGGTGTCGTGACGATCAGTACGACACTGATCGGTGACTACTACAACGGGGCGCTGCGCCAACGTTACCTGGCGCTGCAGACTACATTCGCTGCCAGTTCGGCCATTCTGTTCTTCATGATCGGCGGGGCGTTGGGCGAATTCGGCTGGCAGGTGCCCTACGTTGTTTACCTGGTAGCGATAGTCATGGCCGTGTTCGCCTACTTCCTGCTGAGGGAGCCCATGGCCGAGGGCGGTGCCGGCCAGTCCCAGGAAGGCTCTGTACGCTTGCGTCCTTCTCTGCTGGCTGTGATTTGCGCACTCACCCTTGCAGGCGGCGCCGCGTTCATGGTGATGCAGATCCAGCTGGCTTACCTGCTGGGTGATATCGGCCACGGTTCGCCAAGCACCGCGGGCATGATCGCATCGGCGGGAAGCGTCATGATCGTGCTCGGTACCCTGAGCGTGCACCTGCTGCTGCGCCTGAAACTGCGGATCCCGCACTGCCTGGCCGTCGCGTTTGCCTTGATCGGTCTCAGCTTCCTGATGGTGCCCTGGGCGAAAGATGTGCAACTGATGCTGCTGATTGCGTTAATTAATGGCCTGGGTTGCGGCCTGATGCTACCCAGCCTCGCGATTTGGAACATGCGCGAATTGCCGTCACATCGGCGCGGGTTAGGAACCGGCATCTGGTATGGCAGCTACTGCCTGGGCGCTTTCCTGAGCCCGCTGCTGATCGTTGCGGCCACGCCATACACCGGCGGGGTGGCTGCGACCGTGGGACTGGCTGCCTGGATCCTGTTGTCGATGGCGGTGGTCGCGCTGCTCTGCGCCATGCTTAGCCGTCCCCGCTCTGCCTTTCTATCGAACGCTTGCAACATTGAGGAAGCTTGAACATGAGCACCATGAATGGACAGCGCCTGGCTGGCAAGACTGCATTGATCACCGGCATCGGAAATGGCATCGGCCAGGCCTGCGCTTTGTTGTTTGCCCGCCAGGGTGCCAGGGTTCTTGGCTGTGATTGGGACCCTGAGGCGGCGGCCGAAACCTTGGCCCTTGCCCAGGCAGAGGGGCACGAATCCTTTGCCGTGCACTGCTGCGACCTGACTCAGCCACAAGCGGTTGAAGAGTGGGTGAAATGGGCCTGTGCACAGGGTGATGGCGGTTTCGATTGCCTGGTCAATGCGGCGGCGTTCGGCGCCTTCGCCTGGATCGAGGAGATGGACTACGAGAGCCAGTGGCGGCGCACATTGACCGGAGAGCTGGACATCGTCTTCCTCGCCTGCAAGGCGGCCTGGCCAGTGCTCAAGACCAGGGGCGGCGGCTCGGTGATCAATTTCGCCTCGGCCAACGCTCGCATGGCGCTTGAAGGCTCGCCGGCCCTGGCTCACTGCGCCGGTAAGGGCGGGGTACTTGCCATGACCCGGCAACTGGCGATGGAGGGCGGGCCACACCGCATCAGGGTCAATAGCCTGTCACCAGGACTCATCGAAACCGCCGCTACCCGGGCACACATGGCACGGGATCCAGGGCTGCGTCAGACGGCGCTGGGGCGACAATTTTTGCGCCAGCGTCTCGGTCAACCAGACGACGTCGCCTGGGCCGCGGTTTACCTGGCTTCGGATGAAGCCGCCTGGGTCACCGGGGCGGATCTTGCCATAGACGCCGGCGCAACAGCCGGCTGAATCGTCGTTCAGTCTCCCCCCGCGCCGTACTCAGGCGGCGCGGACGGGCAACATCTGTCTTAAAAAAACAACAATAAGGTCAGTCCACATGAACTACGTACATGCAAAGGTCCTTGCTGCATCCCTGCTGCTCACCGCCGCAAGCGGGGGGCAGGCGATCGAGTTGGCGCGAGAGCAGGGAGAGCGGCTGCAACTGCCGTCCAGTATCGACAACAGCCTTCCCAACGAGCGGCAGGGCCCTCGGGTACTGAGCCCCGAGCCTCGCAAGCCTGCCACCCCCGGGCGACCTTTTGAAGAGCAGGGCCGTGGGCTGGCTGATCACGGCATCAGTCCGAAGCTGGACATGACCCAGATCTATCTGCGCAACCCGAGCACTGGCCTGGACACCGGCAATCATGAATCGCTGACGTTGTTTGGCATTGGCGCGGATTTCGACATGCAGAAGCTGGCCGGCATCGACGGCGGCGTGGTCCATTTCCAGCAACTGTATGTTCCCTGGACCTCGAATATCGCCTATGGCGGTCAAGTAGGGGGTGTCACTGTGGGCAAACCCGCTCCCTACATTCCCAAAGTAAGTCACCTGACATTGTTCACCTACGAACAGCGCCTGCTCGAGGATCGTCTGACACTCGAAGCAGGCAAGAGCAATGCTGGCAACTATTTCGCATTGCCCATGTGCAACTTGCCCTTCGGCTGCGTCAGCCCTGCCATCCTGCAGGACACTGCGGGGATCAATCCACCGCCGTATGCCAACTGGGGTCTCCGTGGCGCCTATGACTTCAGCCCGCGGTGGCGCGCTCAGCTCGGCGCCTGGCGCAGTAACAACGCCTACCCCTTCACCAACGGCTGGGAGCGGCGTGAAGGCGACAGCGGCGGCACGCTCAGTACGGCTTACCTCGCCAATCTTGCCTACCGCACCGACTTCTCGATATCGACCTACCCGACATCCTTCGAGCTGATGGGCTTCTACAACAACCGTCGGCAGAAAGATCCTTACTACACCGTCGACGGCACGTCGCGCGCCACCAGCCAGGCAGAAGCCGCGACCCATGATGGCGTCAGGGGCTTCTACCTGGGTGCGAAGCAGACTTTCTGGCGCCTTGACGGTGGGCGAGCAGGGGAACGCAACCCCACGGCCCTGAGCGTTCACGGCAGCCTGTCCCACGTCTTCGAGGACACCACCGAGACCGGCGTGCGCAACCAGGGCGACCTTGGCCTGATCTTGTCGGGACCCTTCCGTAGTCGGCCTTTCGACAGCTACTCCGTCAAGGCCAGTTGGGCGCAGCTCACCGATCGCCAGCAGGGCTTCCTCGAGGAAACCCATGCGGTGAGCAGTGGCGGTGGCGACTATCGGCCAGGGCGGGACGAATACGCCATCAGCCTTGACGCCAACTTCGTACTGAACGACAGCATCGTCCTCAGCCCCTTCGTGACCCGTACGTTTGGCGCCAGCAGCTGGCTCAATCCTCGCACCGGCGAAAACCCGCGAGACGGCTACGCATTCGGTGTGCTGTTGCATGTACAGCTTGATCAATTGCTGGGCCTGAGCGGCCTGAGATAAACAGGAATAACCCTTTGATGTTCCCATCCAACTCTCGAATAGCCGTCGTCAACGGTGTTGCCAGTGGCCTGGGCAAGGTGTTCGCGCTGCTGCTGGCTGCCGCCGGCTTCAACCTGGCGCTGACGGACCCCGAGCCAGCCGACGGCACCGTCGCCGAGATCATCGAACACGGCGGCACGGCTTGGGCGCAATGCTGTGACCTGGTCGATCTGCCGCTGTCTCGGGTTTCGCGTAGGCGGTACTGGCGCGATTCGGGCGCTGCGATGCTGGTCAACAACGCCGCCTTCACCCCATTTTTGCGCAGCCTGGCGGAAACCGACGTGGACACCTGGTAACGTACCTTGGCCAGGCGTTCACCCCCGGCATGGCCGAACGCCGCTGGGGGCGGATCGTCAATATGGCGTCGAGCAATACCGGGCGACCGCAGAAAGGCTTCTTCGCCTACATCGCCAGCAAGTGCGGAGTCATCGGCCTGACCCGGGCACTGGCTGCGGAGCTGGGTGATTGCGGCATCACCGTGAATGCCATCTCCCCTGGCCTGATCCGTCATCGTGGCACTGAAGCCGCTTTGCCGGGTGACCTGTTCATGCGCGAGGCGCAGTTGATAACGCGCACGGGCGTGCCAGAGGACCTCTGCGGGCTGCTGGCCTTCCTGACTTCGGAGAAGTCCGGTTACATTACCGGCCAGGTCTTCAACGTTGATGGTGGTTTTTTGCTCGGTTGATAGCTGCTGTCTCATGCACTCCGGCCCAGTGGCTAGGCTTCCTGCAGGTCTGGCCGCTTGGGGTATCATGGTGGTTGGTTCTGAAGGAGGTATAGTGGGCATTACCGAGCAGCGGATACTGGCACAGCCAAAATGCAAACCGCGAAGCTTGACTCAGCAAGTGGTTATGGTGCTGACCGAGCGCATTCGCAGTGGCCAGCTCAAGCGCGGCGACCAGTTGCCGACCGAATCGCAGCTCATGGCCGAGCAGGGCGTCAGCCGCACTGTGGTACGTGAAGTGATGTCGCGGCTGCAGGCGGCCGGACAGGTTGAGACCCGCCATGGCATCGGTTCCTTTGTCCTGAGTCCGCCATGTACCGATTCATTTCGACTAGACCCTTCCACTATGGTCACCATCCGCGAAGTGCTAGCGATTCTGGAACTGCGTATCGCCTTGGAGATAGAGTCGGCTGGGCTGGCTGCGCAGCGGCGTAGTGATGCGCAGCTGGCTGACATGCGGGCCGCGTTGGATGAGCTCAACGAGGGAGCTGCTCACTCCACCGATAAGGCGTCTGCGGACTATCGTTTCCACCAGTGCATCGCTCAGGCCAGTGGCAATCGGTATTTCACTGATATCATCAACCACCTTGGCACAGGCATCATTCCGCGTACCTGGCTCGATTCCGCGCGCTTGGGACACCACGATCAAGCCAGTTACATGCTTCGTTTGAAGCACGAGCATGAAGCAATTTATGACGCTGTCGCCCGTCGTGACAGTGAAGGAGCGAGAATGGCCATGCGCATGCACTTAAGCCGGAGTAAAGAGCAGTTTGGCCAAGCGCACGAGGAGGAAGAGATACGCCTCCGGTAGCAGCCTGAATTGTGTTGAATGGCCCACGACTCCCTACAAAGCTGAGTCAGGAAAGCAGCGGCAGCTACCGCTTCCAACTCTTACCCGCTTCGTACAAAACCGCCCTCCGTGCGGTTCTTTCTTCTCCAGGTGGAAGTCTCCCAGGCCGCCTCAACCACACAGTCATGCAAGTGTTGCCAGAATTATGCGATGAAGGAGCGATTCGAACTCTCAGCGTCCGCCAGTCTGTAGGTTGCAAATACACGCTGACGCGACGGCTGCTTAGGGCCCAGAGTGTGTAAAAACGCCTCCCAGAACCCTTGCTATGATTTCTGATGATTTCATCGCAGGGATCGCCCATGAAACGCTTTATTCAAGGCGAACACCGAGGTCAAAGCAGCTTGCTTCCCGAAAGCCTCGACTACTATGTCAGCGATACCAACCCGGTGCGTATAGTCGACGTCTTTGTCGACGAACTCGACCAGGGCAAGCTGGGTTTTGAAGGCATCATTCCCGCAGATACAGGGAGGCCCCCGTACCACCCCGCGATCCTGCTGAAGATCTACATATACGGCTACCTCAACCGTATTCAATCAAGCCGGCGCCTGGAGCGAAAAGCCCAGCGCAACATCGAGTTGATGTGGTTGACTGGTCGCTTGATGCCGGACTTCAAAACCATCGCCAATTTCCACAAAAACAATGGCAAGGCAATTCGCGGGATCTGTCGTCAATTTGTGGTGTTGTGCCAGCAACTGGGATTGTTCTCGGAAGCGCTCGTTGCCATCGACGGCAGCAAGTTCAAGGCGGTCAATGATCGGGATCGGAACTTCACCAGTGCCAAACTTCGACGGCGAATGGAGGAAGTTGAGTCCAGTATCAATCGCTATCTGACCGCACTTGATATCGCAGACCGTCAGGAGCCTTCCGTTGCCTAGGCCAAAGCCGAATGCCTCCATGACAAGATCGCGGCCTTGAAAGCCAAGATGCAGGAGCTCAAGCAAATCGAGGTACAGCTAAACGAAGCGCCGGATAAACAGATCTCGCTAACCGATCCTGATGCTCGCTCGATGAAGACGCGCGGAACAGGAATGGTCGGCTACAAACGTCCAGACTGCAGCTGATGCGAAGCACCACCTGATGGTGGCGCACGAGGTAACGAATGATGGCGTGGATCAAAACCAGCTGAGTTCGATGGCCAAGCATGCACGAGCGGCCATGGGTGTCGAAGAACTGTCGGCAGTCGCAGACAGAGGGTATTTCAAAGGCGAAGAAATCCTGGCGTGCCATGAAGCTGGAATTACTGTTTTCGTGCCCGAGACGCTGACCTCGGGAACGACAGCGGCTGGCCGCTTCGGCAAAGATGATTTCATCTATGACGCATCAACGAACGAGTATCGATGCCCTGCTGGGCAAAGCTTGATCTGGCGTTTCTCAAGTGTTGAGAAAGGGCTGAAGCTGCATTGTTACTGGAGTTCGCACTGTCAGAGTTGAGCACAAAAGTAGCGCTGCACGCCAGCTCTGAGCGGCAAGTTAGTCGCTGGGAGCTTGAGTCGATACTTGAGATGATGCAGAGTCGCCTTGATCAAGCACCAGAAATGATGCGGATCCGCCGCCAAACGGTTCAACATCCCTTCGGCACACTGAAGTCCTGGATGGGGGCCACGCACTTCCTCACCAAAAACCCTTGCCCGGGTGAGCACCGAGATGAGCCTGCATGTACTCGCCTATAACCTCAAATGCGTGCTACGGCTGTTGGGCAGTGAAGCCTTGATGGCGGCGATGAAGGCCTGCGGCCTTTTTAACATTGCAATAACCGCATCTAACGGGCCCCGCTCGGCAAGTGCCAATCAATACCAGCAACACTGATTTGGCTTGGTCGAGGCCCCTAGAGACATCCTGCGCAGCGAAAAAAAACACCGATTACCCAACTCTCTGCACCCATAGCGTTTCTACACACTCTGGGCCGTTCTCTGCCGGTTATCGCCACGAAGCGAGGTGGTCAAATCTGATGCAAATGGCTAGTCGGGTCGAATGCAAACGGGTGGGCAAGACTATGTAACTACTCATACCCCTAACTGGAAGCATTGGGCCAGGGGGCCGAGAATAGAACTGTGGATCGGAAAAAAAGTGCTGTTATCAGGAGCAAGGCCCTGCCAGCTGTAAGGGATGTCCACTAACGCGGAACTGACGGCTACTTACGCCCGCGAGCATGGGCATCTCATTAGCTCCGGTGCTGAACATTCCAACAGAGAGTATTCGTGTCGCACTCAGAGATATTTTTTGAACGTCGCCGTCGTGATGGCCATGGCCACCCCGAGCATCACGGCGCATGGCAGAAATACCGCCATGGGATTGAGCGAAAAGGGCAGCGACAGATAAAGGATCCAGGGTACGCTCAGCAGTGGCATGACCGCTCGCTTGGCCCGGTGATAAACAAAGCTGCTTTCTCGTCCCGCACCGAATTTGCGCAGGTCGCGGCGCATCAGACCGTCAATGAAACCGGTGAACATGGCCAGCAGAAACAAGGGGGTCGCCAGGGCCAGAATGCTCAGACGCACCACGAAGGTGAAGCTGACATACACCGCCGCCAGGACAAAATCCTCAATGCTCACATACAGCTGATTAATCCCTCCCCACGAACCGTTGTCCTGGCTCGACATCCGCGCCTGCTGGGCGAAATCCGCAAAACCGGTGTTGACCAACAACCATTGATGGAGGAAGTCCAGCCACTGGACAACCGTCTGTCCAGGTCTCTGGAGGATCAGTGAGGATTTGAAGTGCTCACTGAGCCAGCCCAGTTCACTGCTCAGCATCGCCTGACTGTGTCGCCAGCCTTGATCGCCCCAGAACAGCAGCAGACCGACGAACTCGACCAGGATTGAGAACAGCAACGAGGCGATCAGCAAACCGATAATGCGCAAGACCAGGCTAATCGCCGAGACGATCAGCCCAGGGCGCTGGATGGGTTGCGGTGGAGGGCGCTGAGCTGAAGTCATCCTCCTTGACTCCGCGAGGCGCGCTGGGCCGACATCGTCATGGGACCTCCTGAGTAGGCCCACTTGTGTCCACCGCTACAGAGGGGCGGGCTGGCGTGACTCGGTCCGGATCGAAGTCGAGCGTGGGACCGCCCCCGCTGGCACTCCACCAGTGTCCCGCCTGCTCGTTGTAGCTGGCGCGCATCCGCTGAGTCAGCTCCTGCAGATTCTTGGGCATGGCATCGTCCGGCGAAGGCTTGGGCAGTGGCATGCGGACTTTCCAGAGCTGCCCTCCCACCTGGAAGGAGAACATCTGCCCTTTGGGCAAACTGACGATGTGAGCCGGCTCGATCAGGGGCACGCTGGTGCTGCTGACCCGGTCTTGGGAGGACGAGGTGAAGTCCGTGTTGGCCTCGGGGTCGGAGGTGTCTGTGGCACCCGAGACCAAGGTTTTGGTCAGCACGTTGATCTTAGGCAACTGTTGGGTGAGCAGCTCCGCAGTGGCGGTTTCGCGCACTCGGAGCATCTGCAGGGTGTTGAAATTACCGATGACCTGGCCGGCTTTCGCGCGGTTGCCGATGCGCGCCTCGATATCGCTGAGGGTCTGGGTGTACGCCGTCACCTGGATGCCCGCTCCGCCGCCCTTGTTGATCAGCGGAATGAACTCATCACCCATCAACTCGTTGAACTCATCGGCATGCAGGTTAATCGGTAGCTTGTCGGCGCTGCTGCCTGCGGAAGGCAAGCCATGGTCGATGCCATGCTTGTAGATGTGCCCAGACACCGAGACCAGATCGGCGAACATGGAGTTGCCTACGGCGGCAGCCACTTCCGCGTCGGTCAGCGCATCCAGACCGACATAGACGATGCCGCGTTTGCGGATGATCTGCATCCAGTCGAAGATTGGCCGTGGATCCTCCAGATCAGTGTAATTGGGGGCCAGCAACTGCGCGGTCTTGCCGGTGGTGAGTTTTTCCAGCAGCGGCAGCAGCGAGGCGACGATTTTGTCGAAGTAGGTGCGGTCATAGCGCACTGCCGATCGCAGCCCGTCCAGCACCGGATCAAAGACTCGTTTCACTGCCAGGTATTGTTCGATGGCCACCACGCGCTTTTCGCGGCCGACCATATGCCGGGGAATGTTCTTCTCGGTGAGCTTACCTTCAAGCTGGACGATCACTTCCCAGGCCTTCGGATCGGTCTTGGCGAAAAACTGCTGGGCGTATTCGATGAACAGTGCGTCGATGTTGACCACATGTCGCTGGATCTGCAGGTAGTCCGGGCGTCGGCCCAGCTCGATCAGTGCGCGGGCGATGATGTTGACGAAACGCCAGGCGAACTCACGAAAGGCTGCGGAGTTGCCTTCACCACTGAGCTGCCCAGCAATGCGCGACGCCACTTCCGAGATGCGCCCGAAACGTCCCACGGCGTTGTAGCGCGCGGAGATCTCCGGCCAGCCTAGATGAAACACATAAAACTCCTTCTCCCGACCGGCGCGTTTGGCTTCGACGTACATGCGCTTGAGCAGGTCGGCATCGCCCTTCGGGTCGAAGACAATCACTACCTCGTGTTCGACTCGGTGTATGTCCTGGGTGATGTACACCTCAGCCAGCCGCGTCTTGCCGACGCGGGTAGTGCCCAGCACCAGGGTGTGTCCGACCCGTTCACCCAGCGGCAGACTGACTTCCGTTTCGTCGGGCTCGACCCCATGTAGCAGCGACGAGCCGCCTACCGGGGGCAAAGGGCGCACCGGATTGAAGGCGTTGTCCCAGGCCGTGACACGCGCCAGGGTCGAGAGCGGAAATGGCGCATGTTCCAGGCGCCGTTCGAGTTCACGGGCCAGACGATAGCAGGTCGGTTGGTCGACATAATGAGCAACCGCCGGATCCTGGGCCTCCGCCAAGCGCTGGGTGTGCAGGCGTGTCCAGCGAAAGCCGCGGCCCATGAACAAACGCTTACGACTGACCGGAATCTGTCGGCTGGTCAGTTCGTAGCGAGGCAGCCGGCGGATATTGCGCCGATAGCGCAGCACCTCCCAGGCTTGTTGCAGCCGGATCAGGCCGAACAGGGCATAGGCCAGCGCTGCAACCACACCGATCTCGGGTGACAGGGCCACAGCCCAGGGCGAGTACAGGCACAACACTCCGGCAGCGACGCAGATCGCTACCGTGTACAGCTCCACTGCCGGCCGGAGCTTGGACTCCATCGCATGCTCGGCCATGACCTGGACTCACTGTTCCAGTGAGGTGGCAGTGATCAAGACGGGGTAGTGCTCAATCTGCAGGCGAATGGCAATGTCGTTGCCGTTGACCGGCAGGATGGTGATGCCCGGAGCGGCTGCGCGAATTCGGGCCAGGGCTTCAGTGTCGGCCACTTCGACGGCGAGGCCAGCCGCGCCCATTTCCTGCAGTTCCGTCGCACGTTGATGCAACCAAGCCAGTGATTGGGGATCGTCACCGACCAGGAAAAATGGCCGCAAACCCGGCATGTCCAGCGTGCGAGACGTGATATGGCCGGGGCTCAAGTGAGAGCTGCGGATCGGCAGTATCCAGGCTTCATCGGCAAACGCGGACAGGTCCGCATGCATAGCCCGATCAGGCTGGGCCCCGTTGCTTATTGACGGCCTGGCAGCTGGTCGGGTGTAGTCGCTAGGCTGATCCCCGGCTATGGTCAATTCCGGTTGGGCGAAGGGTGCCAAGAGCAAGGTGAAATAACAGGCGATTGGGATTCGCTTCATGGTGGTGTGCCCTGTTTGAAGGAAACCAGCAACCGTTCGAATTGCCGGGTAAATTCGGCGCGGTAACGCGCGGCAGGTATACCTCCCGCTGGGCGGTGATAGCGCCCGGCAGCCAATACCCAATCACCGGTGGCGGCGTGATGCTCCTGCAACAGCGCGGCGGTCACCGCGAGATTTCGGTAGGGGTCGAGGGCTTCACAAGGGCTGGAAAAACGTTGCCCGTGATAACCCAGGTTGGTTTGCCCGAGTCCGGCATCGACCCGCTTGGCGTTTTGTCGGGCTAGCGCCTGAAGCAAGGCGTGACAGGCGGCCTGGCGAGTGGCGAAGCGGTAAGGGGTACCGGCAATATTCAGCGTCCACGGCCAGGGCAGCAGCCGACCTCGGACGCGAATGCCACTCTCCTGCAGGGCAATCGCAAACAGCACCGTAGAAGGGATGTCGGCGTCATGCGCCGCCAATTGGTAGGCAGGCGGCGGGAGTTCATCCGCCTGGACGGCAAGCATCGTCAGCAGGAGCGCAATACCACTCAATCGAGGCGTTGCCATTGTCCATTCACCTGTTGAAATGTGGCAGGCAATGACCCCAAGGCACCCAGGCTGAGCCAGCGACCACGGTCATGGTTTAGGGTGATCTGCCGGCGTTGAACCTTGGCCGGATCGATGTCGGCTTGCCGAGCCCAGCTACGGACGCGTTCATCCTCGCCTTGGCTGCCGACCAGGTAGATATCGAACGCCGTATCACTGCTTTGCAGGCGTTGCGCTTCGGCGGTGCATGCTGGGCAGTGGTCCTCGACAAACAGGGCCTGGCGCGGCGCGGCCGATGAGCTGGCAGGGGGCGGGGATGCCATGCCCTGGATCGGCAGCAGCCCGGGAAACAGCTTGGCCCAGGCCGTGGTGTAAGCGTTTTGATAGGCTAACTCGCGCTCGGCGCGTTTGGCTTCCAGCGCTACCTGTAATTCGGCATAGCGCTGGCGTTCTTGGTCGGTCTCGGCCTCGACTCCGAGTGCGGTCAACGGATCGAGGTTCGGGCTCCAGAAACCGCGTGGGCCGGCTTGGATCTGTTCGAAGCGCGTCCACTCCTGCTCCGTCAGACCCCAGCTCGCCGCCTGTTCAGAGTCAGAGCGCCCCAGCGGAGCAGACTGCGTGTCCTGGGTCCGTGACTGTGTCGTGACGGGGTTGCCCATCGCAGCGCCCGTGGCCAGTAGCGAAACGAGACAGACGACGGCGGGGAGTAGCGCTCTGTTCATGATCGCTTCTCAAGGGAGGTGCACGGTCTGGTCTGGCTGAGCGACCACTGCGAAGATGGCTGAGTTCGGCTCCAGTATTTTCAGGCGCCAAGCCCCTTGCTGCTCTCCGCTATGCAGCAGCCGAACATCCCTGAGCGAGCGGCTGTCATGAGGTGCGACCGCCAGAAAACGCTCACCCCCGCGGGACTCGACACTCAACACTGAAAACGGCGGCGAGAGCGAGATGGGTTTGGGGTGAGCGGTCTGTTTCGGCTTGGCCGTGGAAGACGTCGATGGTGGAGTTGATGGCTGGGTCTTGAGCTCCAGGAGCTGTTGCTCGACTTGCTCAAGGCGTGCGCGTAGCGCGGTCATGTCCGCTGCGGTGGCGCGGGCTGTCAGACCGTCGCGCAGTTCCTGTATTTCTTGCGCCCATTGATCCAGCATGGGATCGAGGGTATTGGCCTGTTGCTCACCGGTATCGACCATCTGCTTCAGGTCTTTCAGCGCGTACTGCAGTTTTTCCTGTGTATCCTTGAGGGCGTTTGAATCACGTTGCAGGGTGTCCAGGGTTTGTTGGGATTGGGTGTTCGTGCTCTGTAGCTCGGCCAGGTGTTGATATTGGTTATACAAACCACCGCTCAGACCGGCGACCGCGAGGCAAAGCAGCCCAATGATGAGGGTTTGAAACGTCGAGGCTTTCATGGGCGTGCCTCCGGCTGACGGGGCGAGGCCGGGCTGATCAGCGCGACACCGGCATCCGTTTTCTGCTGTTCGAAGCAGACGGAACGGCTGACTTCATCGGTCGTGAGTTGCCAGGCGGGGCCAGCCAGCACTTGTAGCGCGTTGCGCAACGGGATTGGGCCAAGCCGGTAATGAGCTGCGGGCAGAGGCCGGGTAAACAGCACCTTCACCGACGCGGAAACTGGACAGAGCGAATAGCCCGAGCGCTGCAATACGTACTGCAATGCATCCTGCACTAAAGGGCTCAGGCTGGACGGGATGTTCACGTCAATGATTTGGGCCAGAAGATCGCGTTGTTCCGCGGTGGGCTCGGTGCTGACCAGTGTGTAGCGGCCATAACGAAGTTCTGCCGGATGGCTTTCTTCGGCTGTGCCCCTCGAGTGCTGGGCCCGATTGGAGCCACCGTCGATTTCTGGATGGGTCGGCAATGTATTGGGGATTTGCGCGGTGCAGGCGCTCAGCAAACCCAGCAGGCAGACAGGCGTGAAAAAACGCTCCATGGAAAAAACCTCATGTCAGATTCAGTGCAGAACCTGACATGAGGTGAAGGAGCGATTCAGTGAGAAAGTCGATTCAAGGCGGGTCGTGTTAAAACTGAACGCATTGTTACTCATCAAAAACGGCGAGCCCATCCAAGACGGCAGCGTCGGGGTCGAAGATCAACAATCGCACATCCGCCAATGCCGCCAGATACAGTACGTTGACCAAAGTTTCCGGCGTGCCGGCGTCGAGCTGCTCTTGTCTCAGGGTTGAATAAGGTTGGCTCTCAATGTTCAGCAGGTTGTCGTCCGTCCATGGCGTGCCGATCAGTTTGCATCCGATACCGCAGCAATCCGGCAACGCGAACAGTTCGAACAAGAGGCCAGTTTGCCTCGGAACGAAGTGACTGACCCATTCTTCCAGATAAAGCATCGCTTCTTCGGGAAGGTGTGCGGTACTGATCTCCCAGGCTCGACTGTAGTGCCCCGTTTCGAAGCTCAAGCGATGGAACACGGCTTGGGCTTCTTCCAGGGAGTACAGGTCGCCGACGTGATGCCGCTCGTTGAGCACTTCTCCCATCACGGCGTAGATCACTTGGCGCACCAGCCCGGAGGACTGACAGCGTTCATCCAACTCAACCGGAATGGATTGGCCTTCGCTGATCAAGGCGAAATCGTCATTGAACAGACAGGGGAACAGCTGCAGCTCATCGTCGGGCAGATGGGCTTGTTAGTCGTGTACGGGTCGAAAGCAGGGAGGGCAGTCGTCTTCGTAGGTGATCTGCAGCAGCCGTTCGATATGAAGGTTGTCGTAGCCGCGAGCAAATGGGTTTGAAGCTGCCAGCAGGGTTGGGGCTTGGGGTGTGGGGGGCATGAGAGTTCTCCTGGATGAAAATGAACAAGGCGCCCGAAGGCGCCTGTGAGGGTTAAAGCCAGCCATATTCGGCAAGGGAGAGAGGACGACCTTCACCCACGATGAAGTGATCCATTACGCGCACTTCGATCAAGGCCAAGGCCTCCTTCAGCCGTGCGGTCAAGACGCGATCCGCCTGGCTGGGTTCCGTACAACCAGAGGGGTGGTTGTGCACAAAGATGGCGGCCGCTGCGTTATGTGCGAGGGAGCGCTTAACGACTTGGCGGGGGTAAACGCTGGCACCATCAATGCTGCCGTGAAAGAGGACTTCGAACGCCAGCACGCGGTGCTGGGCATCGAGAAAAATCACACCGAAGACTTCATGCTCTTGTTGCACAAGATGCAGTTTTAGGTATGAGGCCACGGCACCAGGTGACGTCAGGTTAGGGCCGCGGGCGAACAGCCGACGATCTAGAATATGCAGTGCCTTGTCGATCACCTGGTTTTCTTGGCTGATTCGATCAGTCTCGAAATCCGAGGTTTCAATTAGTGTGAATTGGGTGTTCATGGTGGTACCTCCGAAGGGAACAATCAGGGGTACACGCCCGAGGGGAGTGGCGTCCCCTAGATGGAAATAGAGTCGCGGGCATTAGCCGATGACGCGCTGTTTACAGCCGGGTGAATCGGTGACGTTGACCGTGTAGGGGTGAGCCACAACCGTCGCAGGGCAATGGGGAAAAGGCTTTTGTTCCCCAGCCGGTTTCGGGATCGAAGTCGGCACTGATGGGTATTAAGCGAACCAGTCCACGATGGATACCGGCGATGCGTTTCTCGATTTCATCCGTCGTGTAGTAGAGCGATAACGTGCTGTAGTCCTCGTACGCCACAGCGAACAGGCAGTCGTCGCAAAGCCAGAAGGATTCCATGTCGGTTCTCCTGTGCGGATTGAAGAAAAGGCGCTCGGGGGAGCGCCTTGATGAGGAACATCGTGGACTGTTCAGGCGGACTGAACGGTACGGGTGGCATCACGGCGGGCCGCCGTGCGGGGAGTGGGAGGAGAGTCAGGCTCGACCTGAGTCTCTGTTGGGTTGTCGATCTCCTCAGCTTCGGCGTCAGCCGATGGTGGGGATGGTTCACTGGTGGGTGCTTGCTCAGCAGGTGCTGTTGCTTCCTGCCTGGCGGGCGCTTTGTACTCGAACGTGCCGTTGACCTTGATCCAGTCAATGAACAGCAAGCGACCTTTCAGGCTGGCGCCTGGTTGACCTTGTTTATCGCCTTTCTCGTAGAGAAACGGATCGATCCACAGGTCGCCAATACGGAACGACAGCAAGACTTTTTTCTCGGCCTTGACGGCGTCCATATAAAGACGAATCAAGCGTTCAGCTTCACCCCCCGCGACTTTGCAGTCGAAGCGGGTGTACTCGACCGCATCGGTGGCGCCGTGCAGGGCTGCGATATCGCAGGCCATGAATGGCTGGCCGCGGCGGACTTGGACTTCTCGAACACGGTTGAGGTAACCGATACCGACGGTGTGCAGGTTGAAGTAAGTGGTCGCTTCTTGGGATTGGTTGGCGTGGGCCATGGTGGTTCTCCTGTTTCAAGGGGAACGGCGACGCACAGGCCCTGACGGGGAAGTGAGCCCCCGTCAGGGTGGGTAAGGTGAAGGCGAGCGATGAAGGACTTGGCACCGGCAAGCCGATGACGAGCAGAACTTTGCGTCTGGGGGAATAGCGATGCAGCAGAGGAACGTCTGCGGTAGTGGTCCGCAATCCTGGGGTAGTGGGCATTCATCACCGCTGAAGCGGTAACCGTGCGAGCTTCCGAACGCTGATCACACTTGGGTAAACCACCACGAACGTGGCGTAGCCTTGAAGGTTCTGGCTACCTGGGCTGGGCTGTCAACGACAGCGAACCACGCCCTTTGTATAAGCCCGTTACAGGGGAGCGTCAAGACGCTGCAACCCAGTTTTTTATCGCCGGAACTCAGTGGCAGTCACTGGAATGAAGAAAATGAAGAGTGAGCCTGACGGGTCGCCAGGCGAGGAAGAGAAAAGCCACCTTTGACGGTCTTGTGCAGTCGACAAGCTCCTCGCAAAGCTTGGTTTAACTGCATCATGATTCGCCAACCGACCCTTGTCGTGGCCTGGGTCGGAACATGCTGGCACGCATCCGCGCACAAAGGGTGCCCAGTGTTTCCCCGGTGGGCTCCGGGGCTGAATACTATCGCCGAGGCGGATGACCGCTATTGCCTGGCAGAGGCAACAGTGGTCATCCGCCACCACGATCAGGTCGAGCACAAAACGGGAATGTAATTCCGCAGAAGAGAAGGCTCCGAACTCTAAGAGTTCGACCGAGCTACCCGGAGCGAATCGGTCTTGGGTCGCCGTTGGCGATGATCCTGAGGCACTACAGCAGAGAGGGTGGGATGACGTCAAGGCAGAGTGCGTTGCCTTAAAGGTCGCCCCAATATTCAAGTTGATCTTCAATGGTGAGTCATGGGCGCCGTATATCTTTGCTGATCGGCACAGTGCCCTTGCAGTCGGGGTAGTGGGAGCACGACCAGAACGCCCCTGATTTTCCCGTACGTCTGAGCATAGAGGCGTTGCAAATGGGGCAAGCCGGTCCGGTTTCGACCGGTAACGCCAAGGTGAGCGCTCGGCAGTGTTCGACCAATTGCGCAATCCAACTCGCCTGCTTGGCGACGAATGCATCCAGGCTCAGACGTCCCGCTTCGATTTCGTCCAGAGCCTGCTCCCAAATCGCGGTCATGCCCGGATCTGCGATGGCCGCGGGTACCGCCTCAATCAGGGTATGGGCCGCGGCGGAGGCCATTAAGGCGCGTTTTTTCTTCAGCAAATAACCGCGATCGATCAAGCCCTTGATGATGCCGGCACGCGTGGCTTCGGTGCCGATGCCGGTGGTGTCCCGAAGCTTCTGTTTCAGACGCGGGTCGTTGACCAGCTTGGCCACGTTTTTCATCGCCTTGATCAGATCGCCCTCGGTCAGCGGTTTGGGAGCTGTGGTGCGCATAGACTTGAGTTCGACGTCGTTTACTGCGCACTGCGTACCCTGTTGCAAGACGGGTAAGACTTGGAATTTTTGACTGGGCTCATCGTCCTCGGTGTTGTCGTAGAGCAAGCCTTTCCAGCTTTGGACCAGGATCTGTTTGCCAACCGCGGTCAATCGTTCTTTGCCACACTCCAGTTCGACCTGGGTTCGATCAAATTCATGGTGCGGCAGAAATTGCGCGAGGTAGTGGTTACGAATCTGTTCGTAGACTTGGCGTTCTTGCTCGGACATCCGCGCCAGGTTTGCCGGCTCGGTGGTGGGGATGATGCCGTGGTGCGCGGTGGCCTTGGCATCGTTCCAGGCGCGGGAACGTAATGACCGATCAAGTTTTTCAAATGCGGGCTGTAGTGCGGAATCCGTTTTGAGCAGGGCATCGAATACCGTGGGTACCTCGTCGAACATACTCGCTGGCAAATAGCGGCAATCGCTGCGCGGGTAGGTGGTGGCTTTGTGGGTTTCATACAGGGCTTGGGCGATGTTCAGGGTTTCCTGGACCCCTAGCCCCAATTTGCGCGAGCAGACTTCTTGCAGTGTGCTCAGGTCGAAGGGCAGAGGCGGCGGTTCTCGGAAATGCTCAGTCTGCAACGAGAGTACTGTGGCGGTCTTACCGTCAGTGATTGTTTGGCCAGCATGACGGGCAAGCGCCTGCTGCAGGCAACGACAGGCCTCATCTCGTCCTGAACTGGGTGGTAACCACGACGCGATGAATGATTGCCCCATGAAGGACAGGTGCACCTCCACGTCCCAGTAGGGCACCGAGACGAAGCTGGCAATCGCACGATCCCGATCGACCACCAGACGTAAGGTGGGTGTCTGGACGCGTCCCACTGACAGCACACCGTCGTAGCCCGCTCGTCGACCGAGCAGGGTAAACAAACGACTGAGGTTCATGCCGATCAGCCAGTCGGCCCGGCTGCGGGCGAGGGCTGAGTGGTAGAGCGGGAAGGTCTCCTGACCAGACTTCAGCGAGGACAGCGCTTTGAGAATCGACACCTCGTTGAGTGCGGACAACCAGAGGCGCTCAACGGGACCTCGATAGTTGCAAAGTTCCAGTAACTCGCGGGCAATCATCTCACCTTCGCGATCGGCGTCGGTCGCGATGACGACAGCAGAGGCTTCACTGAGCAGGCGCTTGATGACTTTGAACTGTGCCGCAGTTTTGTGTTTGACCTCGACCTTCCACTGCGCGGGAATGATCGGTAGATGATCCAACGACCAGTTCTTGTACTGAATGCCATAGGCTTCAGGCGGTGCTGTCTCCAGTAGGTGGCCGATACACCAGGTGACGGTTGTCTCTGTGCCGATCAGGCAACCATCACCACGCCGAGTGGCCCCGAGTACCGTGGCGATGTCCCGACCCTGGGAAGGTTTTTCGCAGAGGAAGAGGCGCATAGAACTGCTCCTGATTGAATTCGGAGCAGCGTTGTTGGAAACAGCAGTGGCGAGATATGAGAAACCTGAATGGCAGGTCCCTCATATTAGTCGGTGAGGGCAGGCTTGAATGGGCCGAGGCTGCTAACCCGTTGCGACGGCAGTGTGGATCTTCACGAGCAGCGCGAAGTAACACGCCAGCAACTTCGCGCAAAGGCGCAATTTTTATGCCTGAAAGTCTGTCAGTCCGTAGGTGGCTGCCCTCTGCGCTTTCTGGGTTTCGACGCAGGTGAACTGGCCTGTTCTGTACTTTTCTCGACGTGTGTCGCAGATGCCGCGGGTTCACTGGATCGTTCCCGCATGACCACGCTGTGCACCCGGTGAGGAAGGATGCCGACTCGACGGGCCTCGATCTTGAAGGTGACCCGCGCATTGTCTTCGCTGTCCTCCCACTCATCGCGTACGGTGCGGCCTTCGACCAGCACACGCATGCCTTTCTGGTACAGCGTGCTCCAGTGTTCAGCCTCGCGGTGCCAGAGCTCAACCGGCGCCCAATAGCCGCCTCGATCTTCATAGCCGCCCTCGCGTGGCACGGGGTTGTCGAAGTACACATTCAGCCGTAGCAAACGCCGTGGCTCGTCATTGCCTGAGGCGAATTCCTGGAACTCTGGCGCACTGCCGATGTTGCCTTCGCCGACGAAAAAAGTACTCATCGTGATACCTCCACTGCGGTTGTGAACTGGCGCAGCAGCCGTTCGGCACTGTCCATTTTGATCGCGCAGGTCGTGGCCTGGCGGTAGAGCGAATGCACCACACTCATCTGTAGGTTCAGTGCGATGCGATTGCATTCGAAACGGCGCAATCCCTCGCGCACGACCTGCGGCAAGGCTTTGTTGCAGACCTGGCGTTCCCAGACCGAGACTCCCATACGGGCAAAGTCACGGGTGCGCCAACGCAAAAAGGTGCTGCCAGCGCTGGTGTTCTGCAGCACCAATCGGATATCCAGCAGTGAGTAAGGGGGCTGTCCGGCTTGCTGTACAACAGCCTCCATCAAGTCACATAACTGCGCCTCGATTTCCCTCGCCATCTGCGCCAGTTGCACCAACTCCCCCTTACCCTTAAAAGGTTTTAAAAGGCCTTTTAGGGAGGCTGCGTGTTCGAGCTGCCGATAGGCATCCTGTTTCAACGCTTCGAAGGGCATTGGTTGAGCTGAGGTCAGGGGATTCATGCTTCGTCCTCCGGCTCATCCACTGTCGCAGATGGCTCTCCCGCTTCCTCTGCCAACGCGTCAGCGTCATCCTCTGCCACAGCACCACGACGAATGATTGGCGGTGCAAACTGGGAGCGGCGATGACCCTCAAGAATGTCCATCGGGGGAACACCCATTTTCTCAATGGCCGCAATGGCACGGGCGTTGTTCGCCGCCATGTCATCACGCGTGACGCCGGCATGCCGATAGCGCTGCGCCTGGCCGAACAGGCTGCGCAGCAGATGGGCACCGTCGTCGATCCAGGCTTCCATGTCGATACGGCCGATCAGGGCGGTGTGATGGGCCAATAGGGTCCGACGTACCAGGGTGTCGTAGTCGGTCAGCAAGTAGACCGCAAGAAAACCCAGCTGGCTGCCGATGTACAACGGCAAGGTGACGGGGTGGATGTTGAGGTTGTCGCCCATGTCGATCTGGGTCGGCAGGTCCTGTCTGATCCGATCCAGTTGTTGGGTCAGTTCCAGCATTCCGGTCTTGGCTTGCGTCAGTTTTTCTTCGAGTTGCACGATGGCCCAGTCGGCATAGGGATCGTCCTGGGCCGCGGTTTGTTTGATCAGGTTGGTGACACTGATGTAGCCGGCCATGCCCATGATCGAGTGGACGCCTTCGCGTGCGGTTCGACCTTGCCAGATACGGGCGGCATGGTGGGTGTGCAGGGTCAGGGTGATGCTGCTGCGCAATGAACCCAGATTGAGTTGATAGTGATCGGCCACGGTGGTGTCCTCGCATCGGCTTGGACGGGAACGTTGCGACAGATGAGGGGTAAGGGCAGCCAAAAAGCTGAATGCGGCCTGTTCGGTTTGGTTTAAGAGGGCAAACTACGTAGACGGGTGCCCCTGCTTTTCCCTAAAAGTTTCATAGTTTGGTCCGATGTGTTCGTAGAGTGGAACTCCATGGATTTGATGCCACTGGCATCAAATCTACTGACGTCCACCGCTTTTGCCACGCAGTTGGCGTAGATCATTCAGGCACGCTTGGGCGAGGGCGGATGCGGGTTCACCCTGTTTTCGAATGGGGTGCGAGGGGGTTGGTGCAGACGGTTTTGCAATGGGTGACGGTTCGGCCTGACCTGCCCAAGGACGAAAGTCACCTTTCAGCGCACGCTGGATCAGACCCATCAGATACGCCACTGGCTTGCGGATTCCACCAGCCGCACAGCGTGCCCCCGCTTCGTTGAGCACCGCCTGCCGATCCGCGGGTTTGAGCTTGTTCAGCGCCACGGCGACGGCCTGACGCTCGCTTGGGCTCAGATGCAGCGCAACGGGCCAGTGCAGGTTATCCACCGCTGGGTTCGCGCGCGGTACTGTACAAATACTTTCTTTTAATACGGTACAAGTGGCGTTCGGATTCCGAACGGTGCCGGAAACACTGGCGTTCAGACTCGGTTCGGAATCCGAACGAGGGGCTGCACGATTCCGAACGAGGGTAGCTTCCCCCCGTTCGGAATCGTGCAGAGTGGCATCTGTTGCCGGATCCAATCCTTGCTGCGCCCAAAGTTCGCCCCAACTGTCGAGCCGCGTTGGTAACCGATCCCGATCGATATTCGTGTCTTGGCGGATTTCTTCCACAATGTGCTGCGCGACAATGCGCACAGCCTTGGTAGCATGGCCGAGCGCATGTCCGACTAGCGCCAAGTAATCCTGATCGAGTTCCATGGCTTCGGCGGGGGTTAACGGCTCATCGTGCAGAACGTACAGCGAACCTTGATGACGTCCGCTGAGTTGATCGCGGCCGCGACTCACCAAGCTGAGCCAGCGCGTCAACCTGAGCATCGTCAACACCCGAGCAATGGTTTCACGGGAGGCTGACGCACCGTAGGGCACGCTTGACAGGTAAGGCTGCAAATCCTCATAGCGCGGTGTGACCAAGCCTTGACCGTGCAGCATGAGTCGAAACACCTGCCAGGCATTACGCTCCAACGGCGTCAACCGACTATCCAACAGCAGCCGACGTGGCACGACTTCGTGAGATTGGCCACTGAACAGAAAGCCACCTTGCAGGGCCGGGTTGGAGGGATGTTCAGTGGTGGGGCGTGCGGGCCAGCGTTCACTCAGCTGCTGGGTGCATTGCTGCAGGACACGCTGCCAGCGACTGGACGGGGCAGTGTTCATGTGTCGTTGCTGTACTGGTCAATCTGCTGCCACACGATGGTCAAGCTGATCTGTTGCTCTTCGGCCAGCATCATCATGGCGTCGAGCTGATCCTCGGTACCGTCTTGGGCGCGTAGCTGGCACCAACGCTGCCAGAGCGCGTGTTCCTGCGCTTCACTCAAATGCTGAGGGCGGCCCTTACGGGTTTCTATCTTGAGCAGACGTCGACGCAGGGCGGTTTCAGAATGTGCCAAGCCAAAGCACTGGTACATGATGGTGCTGCTGGCACCGAGCTTGAGCGCTCGGTTGATCAACCGTTCGTTCTGCTCGTCACGTTCGGCTCGCTCGATCAACCGGTGCAGCACCGGCGAGTCAATCTTGACCTCAACCCAGGGTACAGTGGCATGGGCCAGGCGTGACAGCGTAGTGGGTGGTAAGGATTGCAACAGGTAGATGTCGTCCTCACCCAGTCCGAGTGCTTTGCAGCGCTGCAGGTTTCCCTGGCGCAACTCGTGTAGCACTTGGGTCAGCATGGCTTGGTTGAGCACATTGAAGGACAGATTCATAGCAGCTCCTTCGGTGAGTTGCCTTCCTGGTTAAGCGTTAAGTCGATCAGGCGGCGGGCCAGGCGGATCAGGCGATACAGTTTGATCAGCAGACTGTCGGGCAATCGCTCCAGTCCCACGTCCACGGCGGGAAGATTTGTTAGCGGGAGTTGATAGATCCCTAGCAACAATTGGCCGAACAGCGCTGACGGCAGTTGCTTACGATCTTCCCAGTTGACTTCGTCTTGGGCGCGCAACAGGGCCAGGAGCAGCAGGTGAACGCCGGCCGCGCGAGGCGTGGCAAGATCAACCCGTTCGATGTCTAGAGCGAAGCCCAAGCCAAGCGGCTGAGCGATGATGCTCTTGGGATGTCCAGCATAGGCAGCCATTTCCCGCGCCAGTGTGGCAATGGCGGATCGCAGTTGTTCGGGGCTATCCAGTGATGGTGCAATGGACCAGATGTCGTCGAACGCATAGATGTCGACCGAAGATGCTGCGTCAGGGGCGGTCTCGCGGTCGATCTGTTCACGAATCTGTTGAACGCGAGACGGAGGGCTGACTGCTGATACGGCATTCGTTTGGGGCGGTGTGAGCAGCTCCTCTCGCGCAGTTTCGGTCTGGAACTTGGTCTCAGTCGATTTGGGATGAGGATCGGAGGAGAGAGGTTCTGCCGCGGCTTCGTTAACGTTCGGCAGATGGCTGTTCTCTGAGGGTGTGGTCACGACGATGCCCGGCGTCGAGATGACTCGCTGAGTGTCGCTCAATTCCAAGGCCAACATACGGTAGGACTGTCCGAGCAAGTGGCTCATGCGTTCGAGCAGTTCATCCTGGAGCTGCTCAAGATCGAAGGACTCGGGTTCGGCATCGAAGTAACCCAGTGTATTGAGCCAAAAATCGGCGAACGCGATGGGAGCGGTTGGATAGCGGTTCCAGGTTCGTTCTGCCTGGCTGCGTAGGCCGATTAGGCGTTCGATCTGGGGCTTACCCAATCCGGCATACAGGGTTTGTGGAATGGCGGGCAGTAGGTGTTCAAGGGTGTCGAGCATCCGGCTGATGTGCGACTGCGAAATCGGATAGCCTCCAGCGACAAGACGTCGAACGAGCTCACGTTGTGAGAGCACAGCTCCCTCTGCTTCGAGCATGGTTTTGAGTTTGGCTACCGCCAGAGCCCGTTCGATGAAAGTGAGTTGGCCGTGCAGATCGCTTTCGGCCAGATGGCCGAGTAGGGCGGTGACTTCATTGCTCCAAGGTCGGAACAGGCAATGAATGCGAAAGAAGCGCTCGTCGCGGGTTTCCTGCCACAGTTCGCCGAGAATCGCCAAGCGCGTATTACCGCCGTTGCGGATGATGAAATAGGTTTCACCCGGACGGCGGGTAATCGGCGGCGGTTGGTCCAGCCCGCGTTCACGGATCGAGGCCTTGATATCCTCATAAAGCGGATTACGGATGAAGCGCGGGTTGTGTTCGTAGGGTCGCAACTGCTCCAGCGTGACCAACATAGGCGTATCAGTGAGTGGATCGGACAGCCGCTCTAGTTCCGGCCCCCGAGGGAAATGGTCCTGGTGCAGCTTGTCGGTGATCTGCTCCTGACTGAGCTTCTTCATTGGAACAACCTCAGTTAACGCCGGTTGCGCAAATGGTCACCGACCTCGAACTTGACGATCTCGGCAGTGCCCGAACCTTCGAAATGTTGAGACAGTTCTGCGAGGAACCACCCCATGGCCGAGCGCCCGCCCTGCAGGCGAAAGACCACGGTGCAGTACTCCTCGCAAGGTGAGTGGTGGGGTCGAATGGACGGTGGAACGATGATGGGCAGTTGATCCAACATCAGAAGACTCCTTGCCAAACACGGTTGGCCTCAAGGTCGAACAAACCCAATGACTGGGTGAGAAATGCCGGCTCGGCGATTTGTCTCATTGAGCCTCCGAGCACCTGCTCACCCTAGAGATCGCTTCGCGCCATTCCGGAAACAATTCAATGGCCAACGCCTGCATGGTTTCCAGCGCTGAGGGCGAGCGTTGTTGACGGGATCGGCGCGTTTCGATTCGGTGGACGGGGAGTCCAAGTGAGGCAGCATTGAGATAAGCCACTCGGTCTGGAACTACGGTATCTAGAACCGAAATGTTGGTGGACTCGGCGAAAGCCTCGCGCAGGCCACGGATGATCATCCGTGCGTCCACCCGAATTGCGTTCACTTGGTTCAGTAGCAGACGCAAGGGGGGCGGTGGAATGCTCAGGTGGCGGAATGGTTCGAGTTCACTCAGCAGCTTCAAAGTGCCGCGGCGCAGTTCGCGGGCGGCGAGCATTTCCGGTGTAATGGGGGAGAGGGCGATATCGCAGGCGAGGATGGCCATCTCCAGCAGCACGCTACGTGCCCCTTGGGTGTCGATCAACAGCAGGTCATAACGGGGGCGGAAATCGTCGAGCAAATTGCGCAGCCGTAATCGCCCATCAGGGGCGTGCAGTAGCAAAGTGCTCAGTTTGCCTTGGTCATCGTTGGAAAGGATCAGGTCGAGACCGACGACCTCCGTCGTGGAAATTATCTGCGCAGGATCTGTCTGGTTGAGCGCAATAAGCTCGTACGCACCAGCAACAGCTTTCTGGCTCAACGCGTAATAGCTGGAGAGGGTGGGTTGGCTATCCAGATCGAGCAGCAGGACGCGTAGGCCCGCATCCGCCAACAGACCGCCGAGATTGGCCGCTACTGGGGTTTTGCCTACCCCACCTTTGGTGGAAACCACCGATACCACACGCATGACATCAGTCCTGCTGGCCTAAGCGCTCAACAACCCACTGCTCGATTTCCAGCGAGTCCCAGCCGACCGCGCGCAGTCCAATGCGTTTGGCTTGCGGGAATTTCCCTTCCTTCATCAGGTTGTAGATGTGCGCACGCTTGAAGCCGGTTTTCCGCTCTACCTCTTCACGACGCATGATGTGACGTTCGGCCGGTGGTTGAGGGCTGTCAGCGCGCGAGACGGATGAGCTGGACATGCTGGTCACTCCTGGCGCCGCTTGGCGCGTGGTGGGAAGTGACTTGAATTGAACAGCAGAAAAGCCATGGAGTCATTGCATTGCAATCGTTGGGATTGCATTGCAATTCTTAACCTTGTTTGCTTTTCTTGATGCTGCGATTTGCAGCAGCGAATTTTTCATCCAGTGTTCGTTTGCTCAGACCCGGAATATCGCAATAGCGTGCGATAACAGCATCGACGATCGCAGACTGGCTCTTGAACACGGATAGAGGTTTGCCAGCAGGCGATTGGTCCAGAAAAAGGCTGAGCAAAGCACCGATGATGTTCTGATAGGTGAGTTCGCTACGTTCGCTGAGTTGTCCATGCGTTTTGACCATTGCTTTGAGTTTATCTCGTTCAAGTCCGATGGCCTGGAGATCTGCCATAATATCTTTGAGGTGATACTGTAACGTGTTCAATTCCCGTAAGAGAGTATCCCGATCCGCTTGTAGAGCAAGGAAGTTCCCTAGGCTGACTTTTTCATAAGCTTCTCCGCCTGATTCAAACAAAAAGCCAGGCTTCTGATCTGAATAATAAATCTCCATCCAGTGGCGTAAATCGGAGTGGCGTATCGTTAGCTGACATGGCTCCACGTAACTTCCAATGGGAACCGAAATACCAAGGCAGCCGTAAGGTAGTTCTCCGTTACGTATCGCGTCGTAGATTTTTTCTATAGCAGCATGCAAGAATGGCCATTGTGGAAATAGGTAGGCAAGCTCCTCGGGACGAGACCATGCAGCTTCGACTATTTGTGCCTCGTAACGAATGAGGTTACACCAACGCAGCGCTGCGTCGATTGGACGATAGAAGGTTTTGGCTTGTGGATTAAAACATGGAAAAGACATAATAACGACGGACCTCCATTCCTATTGGGTAGGCCTCTCGCTAAATACCTTTATACGAGCCTAACTAATGATAGTGGCTCTTTGCTCATGTTTTTAGCTCAATGAGGTCATTCCATTTTTGACTATTACTCGAAGTCATTGCTCTGATTTTGAATGAACCTCCCTCTATGCTGAGGATTCTTTTTTTAATTCGTCAGCTAGAGTCTTCCTCGACGTGCGAGAGCAGTTGTCGTGACGATAATAAATTTTATGGGTAGATGAGGCGTCACTCAGCGAGGCTTGTACAAACCTTCCCGGCCGGCATATTTGCGAGGATAACTTCTCTAAGCTCTTGAGAGTCAAGCATTCCGGAATAAATTTTATTGCCGATAGCTATGCTAGGGACAGCACGAATATCAATTCTAGAAGCGTATTTTAGCTCGTTATCGTGACGTAGTGAGTGGAGAGGGGATTTCGGGATTTCTTCCAAAGGCTCGATTGGCAGTCCGACTGAAGCCGCGACATCTTTGATTACTGTAAGGTCACCTATATCACGGTCTTGCTGAAAAAACGCTCGCAGCATTGCGTCAGCATATTCATTCCCAACGCCTTGGTCTTTAGCATATTGAAGAACTAAAAATGCGTCACGGGTATAAGGTTGGGGTGACACGCTTGGAAGCTTGATAGCGATATCCAACTTCTCTGCCGCAGGATACACACCATGTTTCCAGACAGATGGGAGATATTCATCTTCTGGTCGTAAGGTGGGTGCTGGATAAGCGCGGAGTTCAAAGGGCATCATCTCTATATTGACATCCAGTCCGCTTGCTGCCTCTTCCAAGACCTTTTTTCCGAGCAGGCAATAAGGACATACAAAGTCGATCCAGACTTTTATTTTGAGGGTTTCATTTTTGCGCAGAGTGTCATCAATTAGCTTCATATATCACCTGTATGAAATTCGCCGTCAAGACGCTAGAATATCGATAATCGAGGCATATTTATTGGGAGTGAAGACAACGGCACGCACGACGTATACGTGCCGCTGGTCTGCCTGGTTGGGTAATAACTTAGCCAAACTCACTGTCTTTGATGTCAGCAACCGGACCAAGGATCGAGGGATCAAACTCAACCAAGGAATCACCATTCGCAAAGCGATTTGGGAAGTCTGGGTTCGCTAGGGCGCCTTTGCCCAATGCGATGATATTTGCCCCGTCGTTAATTACATCTTGTATGTGATCTACTTGATGCAAACTGCCGTTGGTGATGATCACTTGGTTAGGGGCATAGCGACGAGCCAGCTTTACAAAGCTATCGCTACCTTGCGCAAAAGCAGGTTTCCATGCTTCAAACTCAGTAACGTGGATGAAGTCCACGCCGGCATCTGCCAGAGACCCGAATACCATTTCCGCCCCGGCTTCGCCTTCGGCCCACTTGTGGAAGAAGTCGTTCACCTTACCCTGAGAAATACGAACACCGACGGTAGCGTTACCAGCCGCTTTCCGTACTGCGCTATAAACCTCCAGGATGAGACGAATACGGTTCTTCACCTCACCGCCCCATTTGTCAGTCCTTTGATTGGAGACATCGGTAAGGAACTGGTCAAGTAAGTAACCGTTGGCACCGTGGATCTCAATACCATCAAAGCCAGAAATTTCGACAGCGCGTAGGGCTGATTTTGCAAAGCCATCGATTGCATCAGCGATATCTTCCTCGGTCATTGCCGAGGGTGTGGGGTATTGGCCGGTGCCGTAGTAGAAGCCCATTTGCTCACCCCTGGGGCGTACAGCTGATGGACCAGCGGTGATTTGCGAAAATCGGTTGCCCTGACTGAGAGCGCCGGCGTGCATCAACTGCGCGAAAATCTTGCCGTCATGCTTGTGAACAGCGCTCGTCACGGCTCGCCATGCCTCAGCCTGCTCTAGATCAGTAATCCCCGGCTGGAACAAGTAACCTTGCGAGAACTTTTGATCGGTGTAGATACCCTCGGTCACAGTGAGACCGAAACCACCTTTAGCAAAGCGCTCGTAGTAGTCAACTTGGCGCTGGGAGGCTAGGCCTTTTTCGCTCGCACTGATGCGAGTCATAGGTGCTACCGCAAATCGGTTCTTCAGGCTCACCTGGCCAATATCGAAAGGAGTTAAAATCTGGTCGCTGCTGATAGTCATCTCATGTTCCCGTCAGTTAGGATAGAAAGCTGGGTTGCTGACGAAGGTATCCTCCTTGCGGGGCTAGCAGAAGCCGTGCCGTCCGATAAGGCGGCTTATCGTTATAGGATATGAAGATGCAAGTCGCCGAAGTGGAAGCATTTGTCGCCATCGCGGCCAGTGACAGCTTGTCGGGAGCGGCACGTAGACTTAGCGTCCTGCCGATGACGATCTCTAGACGGCTCGCGTCGCTGGAAGAACAATTGGGAGTAAGGCTCGTCCACAGAACAACCAGGTCTGTGTCACTGACTCCCGAGGGGGAGTTATACCTGCCCTATGCGAAGGCTATGCTCGAAGCAGATGAAGCCGCGAGGGCTGCGATACTCACATTTGCTGGGGCCGCCAGTGGCGTCCTAAAAGTAACGGCTCCAACTGTGTTCGGCCAGACGGTTATCTTGCCTATGATTCCGGCCCTCCTTGAAGAAAACCCGTCTCTAAAAGTAGATCTGATCCTGTCGGACAGCATCATAGATATCGTCGGATTGGGTATCGACGTGGCCATCCGAATTGCCACACTCCGAGACTCCGCTTTGATCGCTCGCCACCTAGCTCCTAACCCTCGCGTCATCTGTGCAAGCCCTTCCTATCTGCGGCGTAGAGGAGTACCAAATACCCTGGAAAAACTCAGGATGCATGATTGCATCGGCCTGCATTCAATGCCGTACTGGCCACTCATAAAAGGTGGTGAGCGATTTTCAGTCAAGGCCGACGCACCGTTTAGCGCCAACAGCGTGGAAGCAGTAAGGGCGGCTGGAAAGTTGGGCTTAGGTGTGGTGATGCTCTCTTACTGGGATGTTCGGTCAGACCTAGCCGACGGAAGCCTGCAGGAGATCAAGCTAACTGACGCATTGCCTGAACACCTCACCATTACTGCCTTGCTCCCAACGCGACAACAGGTGCCATACCGAGTTAAAGCGTTCCTCGATAAGCTAGGCCAGATTTTAATTGCACCAGAGGGTGGCTGCGCAGTTGAATTAGATCCAGGTCATGCACCTTGAGACCGGCCTGCTTTCAGAAAAGCGGCCCATTTGCGCACAAGGTAATTGTGCTCATCCATCACAGAGTTCCAGACGCTGATGTGACTTACTCGCTCAGCATATGAACCTCCTTCCCTAATTTCGCCGGGTTCGATGAGTGGCTCCCCATCACTGCCTAGAAGTCGTTCCGAGGCGGGTTGACCCTCGTACCAATAATTCCATTCCGCAACTGATAGATGATCACGGGCACGGAGTGGGTTGGAAATGTAAAAACCCTGGCGCGCCATCATCGCTCCGGGCCAGCCTGCCAGCCACCAGTTGAGATAAGCGTAGGCTGCGTCTTTGACGGCTCCGTCCACAGCTCGTGACAGGGATAGTCCTCCGAACCAGCCCCTATACCCTTCTTTGGGGACTGCTTGCCGATACTGAATCCCTTCACGATGAAGCTGCATGAGTGCCGGCGACCAGACGCTCTCAATGTATACATCAGGGCCCAGCATGAGTTTGCCTGCCTCACGATCATCAGACCAAAACGCAGCAAAGTGCCCTTGTCGCTGGAGTTTAACGAGGACATTGGCCAGATCATCGATCTCATCCAACCTCAAATTTCCAATGACATCGAAACAAGCGAGCCCCTTGGCTTGAACTGCTAGGGCTGCATCGAGCGCGCCGATGGCAGCGTCATTTTGCAACGCAACATGACCACACCAATGAGGATCTACAAGCCATGACCAGCTTTCATTTTCCGCCGAAAAACCAGGTGGCAGCAGGTCTGGCCGGTAAGCAAAACTGTCTGCGTTATGCGTTAAGGGCAACATACTGATCAGATGAGTTGGACGGTTGGCCAAGCTACCATCGTGCTGAACGTAGAGTCGGTCACAAGGCAGGCTACCTCCAGACAGTGGATGGTCAGGATGGAGTCTGCCTCGCTTGGGCAGATCATTTATTTCATCCCAAAGCGCAATACGGCGTACATCGATGGGCTGAATCGCGCCAGCAGGCCACACGAAATCCATGCTATGAAACCACTGATCATAAAGGTCATAGCTTTCAGGATTCATTAGGGCAATGCGCTGCACTGTCTGCACGTCGTGAACCTGGTATTCGATCCGAATGCCTAGTTCCTGCTCGGCTCGCAATCGAATTGACTCAAGCAGCGTTACCGAAGTCCCGAGCACGCGCAATGTTACCGGGCCACTCATGCTGCACGCCCCAGACTGTGCAAGAACGTGTCAAAAGATCTGCGTAATATCCGAATATCAAGGTCACGCACAATGATCACCAATCGTGAACGTCGCTGTCCATTTGGCCAGCTAGTGAGGTGTACCGGTGGGTGAAGGCAGTGCTGGACGCCATGAATGACTATTGGTTGCTCTGTATCGATCACATTCAAAATCCCTTTGACTCGGAGAATGCGCTCGCCATGGCATCTTAGCAGCATCGATAGCCAAATCCCGAAGGCCAACCAGTCGAGCGGTTTTTCGTACTCAAGCGCGCACACTTGCGCATTACCGTGTTGAGGTTGTTTCGTGGGGGCAAAGAGCTGCCACCCAGCGACTTCTTCATCCGGCACCATGCTCCTTAGTCCTTCCCCCAAAAGCTGCTCATCACCCTCCAGCACAGAGCTGGTGAGCGCCACTGACGCTGTTGGGTTGAGCGTTTTCAAATGGGCAAATACTTTGTCAAGTGACTCAGGAGTAACAAGATCCGCCTTACTCACTAGAAGGCGATCGGCTGCGGTGACCTGCCCGATCCATTCAGGATGAAGGCGCTCTTGTAGCGAAGCATGCTGAGCGTCAACGACTGTTACGAGCAGGCCAAGATGGTAACGACCCCGAAGCTGTGGATCACGCTGCAAGGTAGACAGGATCGGGGCCGGATCCGCCAAGCCGGTGGTTTCCAGGAGCACTCGACGGAACGCCGGAATTTCGCCACGATTACGCTTTCCATGCAGATCAATGAGAGCCTGTTTCAAGTCCCCGCGCACCGAGCAGCAGACACATCCACTTGGCAGCAATATGGTGTTGGGGGCAATTTCCTGTACAAGCAGATTATCGATACCTACTTCACCGAATTCGTTGATCAGTAGGGCCGTCTGCCCCATGTCTTCATTTGCCAGAACCCGTTGTAGGAGGGTGGTCTTGCCACTCCCCAGAAAACCGGTCAAGACATTGATCTGCAAGCTCATAGCATTTCCTCAAGATGATCTAGAATCCTAGGGTCCAGAGGATCGAGCTTATGGCTCACGAGCTCTTCAGCCACCTGCCAAAGCTGATCAAGTCCTGAAGCTAATCCCTGTTTCCCTGTAGCCCCTTGGATGAGATAAGAGGAGCCTTGAAAATCGCTGACCTTGAGCCTGAGCGGAGCAATCACCCGATTGATCGAAGCTATTCTACGCAAACGTTCACGTCGGCCGGGGATGCTTTTCTCTAATGGATCGCTCCAGTGAGCATCCTCTCCTATCAGGCCACAAAGTCCACACATGTTTCACCTCAAGGCATTACGTCGCCTGAATTGGGATTAAGGGTCTGACCTACAAACAGGTTACCACCGGGCTCTGAGGCTAGTAACACCACGATGGGCGCTACCTCTTCAGCTCTGCCAAATCTACCGAGGGGAAGCTCTTTGGCTTTCGCTGCTTTCCACTCTTGGCTGATACCTTCTACAAGTGGTGTTTCAATGGGCCCAGGGGCGACTGAGTTGACCAGAACATTATCTTTGCTTACCTCCAGCGCAAGGGACTTTGTGAACCCGATGACGCCGGCTTTAGCGGCGGCATAGTGAGTGAGCTGAGCGCCTCCCTTGATACCCAGCTGTGACGAGACGTTGATGATGCGCCCCCACTTCTGATCCACCATGTGTGGCAACGCGCGCTGGCTGGCAACAAAAACACTGGTCAGATCAACGCGGAGCATGTCGTCCCACATTTCCTGGGTGATGTCCACGCAAGGAGCCTGCGTCAGCATGCCTGCATTGTTTACTAGGATATCGATGCCACCAAGCGCGTTTACGCAAGCATCGACACCTGCTTGAGCTCCCTCTCTGCTGCCCACATCGGCGATGCATTCGATCACCAAAGCGCCTTGATCGCGGCACTTGTTCGACACAAGAGACAGGCGCTCTGCATCGCGGTCACATAACACGAGCTTCGCGCCGGCGTCTGCATACGCATAAGCAATGGCGGCGCCGATACCACTTCCAGCACCTGTGATAACAGCTCGGCGGTTTTGCAATGGCTTCATTTTTGTTGTCCTCAATGCCGCACCCCAGGACATGCGGCACATTTAATTTTATTCAGGCCAACGCACAGTCAGACCACCGTCGATGATGATGCTTTGCCCGGTGATGTAGCTGGAGTCAGGGCCTGTCAAATAGCACACTAAATCCGCAACTTCGCTTGCACGGCCTACCCGGCCCAGTGGAATGCTTTTACCTGCTTTCGCCAGCCCATCTGCTCCCAGAGAGTTTTTCGCATCAAGCGACTGAGGGGTTTCAATCAAACCAGGAATGACCGCGTTGCAACGAATCCCCTTGGCGGCAAGTTCTACTGCCAGCGAGCGACAAAGCCCAGGTACACCCGCCTTCGCAGCTGCGTAATGCGAGTGGTCTTGCCACCCATATACACCACCGGCAATTGACGAGATTGCGACCAATGCACCGCCTTCACCGATATAGCGGCTCGCGCTACGGAAGGTACGCATCACGCCTGTGAGGTCGACATCGAGCATCTCATTCCATTGTTCATCCGACATCTCTAGTAGTGACGCTTTACGCAGGAGACCCGCGTTTGCCACGGCATAGTCGAGTCGCCCGAAGCGCTCCACAGCGGCGGCGGCGATGGCGTCCAGTGAGGCGCTGTCAGTGACATCCATAGGGATCATCAAGCACTCACTGCCTGCCTCTTCGACGAGTCGCTGAGTATGAAGTGGATCATGAGGAGCACTTGCTAAGTATCCACCTACCACACGTACGCCCTTCTTCGCATACGCAAGGGCAACGGCTTCGCCAATGCCGCTGGCGGCTCCCGTGATCAAAGCTACAGGTTTAGACATGATTCCAGCTCCTTCTTATTTTACGGAATGAGGTTCTACGTGTCGGGCTGCCAGCATCACTAAGCCGGACAAGAAACAGGGCAGCGCGCCGAACCAAAGCGCTGCGCTATGCCACTGACCACCTGTCGTTAACACGCTGGTAATCCCTAGGCCGGCGACGATGGCGCCAATTGGGCCCATGGCATGAACAATTGCTCCGCCTGTTGCGCGGATGCTGGTGGGGAAGCTTTCGCCCATAAAGAACAACATTGCTGAATAGGGGCCAGTGAGGAAGAACAGTCCCAGGCTGTACAACGCAACAACGGTCGTCAGCTCACTAGGTGCCTGGAGCATGGCGTAAAACGCCAGCCCTCCACACATCCACCCAAATGCAACAGTGTTTCGGCGACCAAATCGGTCACCCAGCCAACCGTGAAACAGATAGCCGATGAAACCAACTAGGTTGGACAGAACCAGGATCCACAATGAATTCTGGAACGAAAGCTGGTGGACGCTCACGATTACTGATGTCCCCAAAACGCTGAAGACTTGAATGGCAGACCAGTTGAGAAGAATCGCCAGGCTCAACACCAGCGTTGGACGGAGTGCTGCACCCCGGAAGGCTGCCGCAACTCCGGCTTTGGAGTGCTCGTCATAATCGACGTGGTATTCCAGAGCCAAGCTGCGCGCCCCAGATTCATCTCCAGCTTTACGCAGTTGGTGAATGCGCTGATGAACCTGGAACTGTGGGCTTTCTTTCAGCTTGCGAGCGAGGATCGCTACCACGAGTGCGGGTATTGCTGCAAAGATGAAGCAACCTTGCCAACCAATATGCGGAAGCAGCAGAGCGGTCAGGCCCGCAGCAATGAGTGCACCAACCGGCCAGCCACTCTGCACCAGGCTGTACACAAAACCCCGGCGCTTGATTATCTTCGGATCAGTAGACGCGGCATAAACCTCGGTAAGGTACGTCGCGTTGACCCCTTCCTCGGCGTAGCCCAGACCGGCAACTGAACGAACTGCAATCAGCGGCGCTTTGCCCATACCCGCACAGACCGCAGTCAGCGCCGAGCAAATTGCGGTGCCGCCAATGGTCAAGATGATTCCCCCGCGGCGTCCGATTCGGTCTACCAGCGGGCCAACGATAAAAGCGATGACTGCACCGCCTACAGCTACATAAGTGGCGATTTGCGCCTGCTCAGCCTCACTCCATGTGAAATGACCACCCATGACTGGCAGCAGCGTGCCAAACAAGATGAAGTCATAGACAGCAAATACCCACGCGAAGAATGCGATCCATGTGGCGTAAGTAACATCCTTGGATTCAAGCTGTACGGGCTTCCAAGCACCGGACTCATTTACTTGCGTCGTTGATATTGTCTGTGTAGTGGTCATATTGGCATTTCTCTTGTTTTTGTAGAACTCGTGATGGAGGAGTTACCCGCAGCAAAACACTCAGCCGTTTCGAGGCTGACGACGAATAAAGTCATCGGCTATTTCGTCCATCGTGACGAACTTCACGCCTTCATGACTTTTCATGTGCTCAATGAGTCGCTCGAGCATCAGCAACACTTGAGGGCGACCCGAAACGTCCGGGTGAATGGTGATTGGAAACACCGCGTAGTCGTGTTCGCGGTATACCCAGTCAAACTGATCACGCCACATCTCTTCTAAATGGCGTGGATTTACGAAGCCGTGGCTATTAGGCGACTTCTTGATGAACATCATCGGAGGTAGATCGTCGAGGTACCAGTTGGCCGGAATTTCAACCAAATCGGTCTCTTCACCGCGCACCAGCGGCTTCATCCAGGTATCTGGGTGTTGGCTATAGTCAATCTTGTTCCAGCTGTCCTTCACACGAACGTAGTAAGGGTGAAAATCGTTGTGCATCAAACTGTGGTCGTACTTGATACCTTTCTTCAGAAGAAGTTCGTTTGTAACGTTGCTGAATTCCCACCATGGCGCCACGTAGCCAGTGGGTCGCTTGCCAGCCAGCTTGGTGATAATTTCAATCGATTTATCCAGAACTATTTCTTCTTGTTCTGGAGTCATCGCAATAGGGTTCTCATGGCTATATCCGTGCACCCCGATTTCGTGACCGGCCTGAACAACCGCCCTCATCTGCTTGGGAAAGGTTTCTACGGAATGTCCTGGAATGAACCAAGTAGTACGCAGGTCGTACTTTTCGAACAGTTTTAAAAGCCTTGGTGAACCCACTTCACCAGCGAAAAGACCACGGGAAATATCGTCAGGGGAGTCCTCGCCACCATACGAGCCCAGCCACCCTGCGACCGCATCTACGTCAACGCCGATTGATACAAATATTTCCTTCGCCATGATTCATACCTCTTTGTTATTCAATTGAATGCAGGTGTAAGAGCCCCGCATCCCATGCGTATTTATTCAGTGACTCGAATGTATGACTCGACGGTTAAAGCGGCTCGGAGCAGCTCTTCGTCATTTCCGCTGAAGCTCGAAAGAAGCAGGCTGGTAGGCATCCCGGCATCACCGATCCCGCTGGGCAGCGCAACGCCAGGCATGTCCAACATGCTTCCCGGCATCGTTAGCCGTAGCGTCGCCAGGTTGGTGGCAGCAAAGATGCTGGCATCTTCTTCAAGAGGCGTAAGTAGGGGGGCAACATGCGCGACGGTAGGAGTGATCAAGAAGGCGCCGTCCAATTCGCTCGTAATTTGCTTTTTCAGCGCCTCAGCGGCCTGGTACAAGCGCACCTGCTTGCTGGCAGGAAATGTTCGGGCGGTCTCAAGCCTCTTTCGAACCCTTGGATCAAGTTGCTCTGCCGCTGGGCTATCTAGGAGCTCTTGATGGAGTGCGAAGGCCTCAGCACTTCCAAGCCACCCCACCTGCTCTATGAGTTCCAGCGCTTGATGGAACGCGAGAACCGGCGTTTCTTCGATTACTGCTCCTGCCAGAGCCAGCTTCTCAACTGCGGTAAGAAGGTTAGATTTCACTGCTGGCTGAATACGTGTGTCATTGAGCACCTTGATGTCCACACGGAGCCTAAGCCCTGCTACTGGAAGGCCTGTAGTCTCGAAGGACAGCCCTCGTCGATCGCCCAGCAAAAGGTTATCGACCGCAATAGCGTCGCGAACGCTGTGAGTGATAGGCCCCAATGAGTCAAGCGTGCGTGCAAGGGGCATGACCCCAGCAAACGAGTAACGGCGCGAGCTGCTTCGATAGCCAACCAAGCCATTGAAAGCTGCCGGCACTCGTATTGATCCCGCTGTATCGGTGCTCATGGCGATAGGTACGATGCCTCGCGCCACAGCGATAGCAGATCCTGATGAGGATCCACCAGGTACGCGCACTTCATCTTTCGACGCGGCATTGACCGGCGTGCCAAAGTGGGGATTGAGTCCCAGGCCTGAGTATGCCAATTCGCTCAGGTTGGTTTTCCCTATGCTCACAAGACCTGCGCGGCTAAGTGCCACAGCCAGCGCGCAGTCGTGTGAAGCAGGGGGGGTATGTAAAAGTACTTTCGCGCCTGCGGTAGTCACATATCCGGCCAGGTCGTATAGATCTTTCCAAGCTACCGGGACGCCGTCGAATCGAGACAAGGGCTGCCCGGCTTTCCAGCGTGCCTGTGCAGCTGCAGCTTCACGCTGCGCTCGATCCTCACAAAATGTGATGAATGCAGCAGGCGCGTCTGCGCTGAGTTTCAACGCATCTTTAAGGGCCGTGACAGGGTCGGACGTTCCGTCGGCAAATTTCTGAGCCAAGGAAAAGGCATCGGCAAGCATGGTAGACCTCTAAAATGTATATTTTATTAATACATACATTACCAAAAGCATCGACCGTGCCAAGTCGCGTATTCGCTCAACACATAATGCGGCAGATGGCTCAGCGCCGGGAGGTTGGTAGAGGGACACAGCATCCTGTCAGGCCATGGCTTGAAAATTGTATTTTTAATAAAATGATCCATTTTGGGGTTTTTGGTAACACGCTCGCCCTAAAACTGATCAATGAGGTGTTACCGATCGCGATCACATCTCGCTTATCGTGTGAGAAACTCACCCACCCCCCGTTTCTTGAGAACAGTCTTGATGCCTGCAGCACTACCGACCGAAGATCGACCGGCCTCACGCTACGAAACCATCCGCAACGCGCTGCGTGAAGCGATTCTTAGCGGGCAAGCGACTGCTGGACTTGTATTGGTAGAAGCACCTCTAGCCGAACTCTTCGGTACTAGCCGCGTACCGGTGCGCCAGGCACTCAATCTCTTGCATGAGGAGGGCTTGATCCGTCGCTTTGAAGGCCGTGGATTTCTCATTGATCCTGATGGTCGGAGCAAAGCCCCAATACGCGTCCCGCTGACACGTGAGTTGCTCGGACTAGAACCTCAGGAAGATTTGATCGATTATCGACCTCTAGGTGAGCGCATTTACGATCACTTGGCGGAAACGGTTATTCGCTTTATGGTCTTTGGGCACTACCGAATAGATGAGCAAAGCGCATCTGAAGAATTGAACGTCAGCAGAAACGTGGTCAGGGAAGCTCTGATGCGTCTCAGGGATAAAGGCTTGGTAGAAAAGGAGCCTTACTCTCAATGGTTGGCAGGGCCGTTAACTGCAGAGGCAGTCAAACAGGACTATGAGCTGCGCATGCTTCTTGAGCCTGATGCACTTCGCCAAGGTGTAGAGCATGTCCCACGCGGCGACCTTGAAAATATGTTGGGGCGAATAATCAGGGCGCAAGAAGCTGGGCGAGGTGTCCAACGAGTAGACATAGAACAGCTCGAACAGGATCTGCACGTCACTTGCCTAGCAGGGTTGAGTAACGCTCGAATGGCTGCAGTCATTCGCCAGTGTCAGATTCCGTTGAATGTCGGACGTGTTCTGCACGAGTCTCTGAACACAAGCAACGATGAGGCCATGCTGGTAGAGCACAGGCTAGTTTTTGAGGCACTGCTTTACGGAACAGTTGACTCAGCCTGCTCCTGCCTTCGAGACCACATATCCAAAGCCCGCGAGCGAACCTTGCAGCGCCTGAAGGTGCTATCCGTACTTCCGGAGCCTGAAGTGCCTCGCTACTTGGAAAGACTTGCTTGAAGGGCGCCTTTATCATCGGATGCAACTCGCCAATTTTCAGTTAACTGCATTTTTTCAATCCCTGATATGACCGTTTATGAGGTCAAGCCGGTGGATTACTTTTACGTATCTTTCAGCGTCGTGCGGAATGCTGTTGGGGTGCCAAAAATGCATCGTGGAAATAATTTCGAAATGCGTGCATCGCCGGGCTGAATTCACGTTCGCGATGCCACGCCAGTCCGACGCTCATCGGTGTCACCTGTTCGGTGATGGTCAGTGTTTCTATGCGTTTGCCTTCCAGTGACCAGGGACGGTGCACTAGATCAGAGAGGATCGCTACGCCGCTGCCATTGGCGACCATGCTGCGCACCGCCTCGACGGAACTGGTGCGCACCTTGACGTTCGGTTGTTGATGTGCGTGTTCCCAGTAACGCATCGCACTTTGTTCGGCCTCGTCGACTGTCAGCAGGATGTAGGGCTCTTTCACCACGTCAGCGAGGCTTACGGCTGAGCGTTCGCACAGGGGGTGGTGGCTGGGCAGCCACAACCGCCGCTCGGAGCTGAAGAGAGTTTCCGAAACGATGTCCGGGAGCGTGAGGTTTGCGGTCAGCACCACTGCCATGTCGAAGCGACCTTCGAGCAGACCTTCTTCGATGGCCGTCCGTTCTTGTTCGTGGACTTCGATGGTCACATCCGGATGCCAATGCTCCAGCCGCTGCAAATGGTGCGGCAGGAAGTAACCAATCACCGTGTAGCTCGCCGCCAACCGCAACACGCCGCTAGCGCGGATGTCCGGCAACGGGCTGTTCAACGCGTCATCGACGCTGCGCAAAATCACATAGGCCCGATTCAGAAAGTGCCGCCCGGCGTCTGTCAGGCTCATGCCCTGGGCCGAGCGTTGGAACAGCAGCGCGCCAATGATGCCTTCCAGTTCCTTGATCGCCGTAGTCACGGCCGACTGGGAAATATTCAGATGAATCGCAGCTTGAGAGATTTGCCCGACTTCGGCCGTGGCGACGAAATAGCGGATCTGGCGCAGGGTTAGGGACATGAGCACTCCGGGCGATTAGGTATCTGTTTTTCAGAAGATGGCCTATCTGATAATAGATCTTCCCAAGGGGTTCGCGGTAATCTAGCTTGACCTGCATGAAGTCACAAGCGTCGGGAGCAAGCGTCATGCAGGCAGTAGATTTTAACTCGGACATGGGTGAAGGCTTTGGCCCATGGACCATCGGTGATGGCGTTGACAATGAACTGATGAGTTTTATCAGCTCGGCCAATATCGCCACCGGTTTCCATGCCGGCGATCCCGGCACTATGCGTCGCACGGTCGAGCAGGCCAAGCGCCTGGGCGTCGCCATCGGCGCCCATCCGGGATTCCGCGACCTGGTCGGTTTCGGCCGCCGGCACATCAATGCACCGGCGCAGGAGTTGGTGGACGACATGCTTTATCAACTCGGCGCCTTGCGTGAACTCGCCAGGGTCCAGGGCGTGGCCTTGCAACACATCAAACCCCACGGCGCGCTCTATATGCACCTGGCTCGGGACGAAGAAGCGGCGCGCTTGCTGGTGGAAAACCTGCAGCGCCTGGAGCCTGAGCTGCTGCTGTATTGCATGCCTGATTCGGTAATTTGGCGGGTTGCTACGGAACTCGGCCAACCAGTGATCCGCGAGTTTTACGCCGACCGCGAATACGACCTCAGCGGCTCCATCGTCTTTACCCGCAACGTGCGTGCCTACGATCCAGCGCAGGTCGCGGCGCGGGTCCTGCGGGCCTGTCAGGAAGGCGTGGTGCGCACCGTCGAGGGCGAAGACCTGGCGATCGCATTCGATTCCATCTGTTTGCACAGCGACACACCGGGCGCGCTGGCGTTGGTCGAAGCCACCCGCAATGCGCTCGATGGCGCCGGAATCAAGGTTCGCGCGCCGCGCTGATATTAGACGAAAACGCCTGGCACGCAGACGCCAGGTTTGCACACCGATTCATTTTTGCCTGCCTTTCTACAACTATTCCAAGAGGAACAGACATGGCCGAACACACTGTAATCACCCCGTTGCCGGGGACCTTCTACCGCAAAGCCACCCCTGAATCGGCGAACTTCGTCGAGGTCGGCGCGCAGGTCAGCGCCGACACGGTGATTGGCTTGATCGAGGTTATGAAGCAGTTTTCCGAACTGACCGCCGGGACGGCCGGTCGCCTCAGCGCATTCCTGGCGGAAGACGGTGATCCGGTGGAACCGGGTCAAGTCGTCGCAACACTCGACGACGAGTGAGGGCGCGATCATGACGCAAGCCATTCAAAAATTGCTGGTCGCCAACCGTGGCGAGATCGCTGTGCGGATTATCCGTGCTGCCAAAGCACTGGGGATTCCCACGGTTGCCGCGTGCAGCGAAGCGGACGTCGATTCCCGGGCGGCGCGCATGGCCGACGAGGTGCACCTTCTCGGTCCGGCCCGCGCTGACAAGAGTTACCTGAACGTCGAGGCATTGCTCGGCGCCCTGAAAGCCACGGGCGCCAACGCGGTCCATCCGGGTTATGGCTTTCTCTCGGAAAACGCCGACTTCGCCGAGGCGGTGCTGGCGGCCGGGGCCATTTTCGTCGGCCCGAGCCCGGAGACGATCCGGCGCATGGGCGACAAGGCCGAAGCCCGGCGCACCGCGCAGGAAGCGGGCGTGCCCGTGGTGCCCGGTTCGCCCGGTGAACTGTTCGATGTCGAATCGGCGCTCAAGGCCGCCGAAGCCGTTGGCTTTCCACTGTTGATCAAAGCCTCGGCCGGCGGTGGCGGGCGGGGTATTCGCCTGGCGGAAAACGCCGAACAACTGGCTGAAGAGTTCCCCCGATCCCAGCGCGAAGCCCAGGCTGCGTTCGGCAACGGCGCGGTGTACCTGGAGCGCTTCATCAGCCGCGCACGGCACATCGAAGTTCAAGTGTTGGGCGACGGTCAGCACGCGGTGCACTTGTTTGAGCGTGAGTGTTCGTTGCAACGTCGTCGGCAGAAGATTTTCGAGGAAGCGCCATCGCCGGCCCTCAACCCGCAGCAACGCGAGACGCTCTGCACCAGCGCCGTGCGCCTCACCGAGTCCCTGGGCTACAAGGGCGCCGGCACACTGGAATACCTATATGATGACGTGACCGGCGAGTTCTTTTTTATCGAGATGAACACGCGGATTCAGGTCGAGCATCCGGTCAGTGAACTGATAACCGGCATCGACCTAGTTCAGGCGATGTTGCGCATTGCCGGTGGCGAGCCGCTGGGCTTCAAGCAAAGCGACATCCAGCTCAATGGTGCCGCCCTGCAAATGCGCCTGAACGCCGAAGACCCGGAGCGGGATTTCTTCCCCAGCCCCGGTCTGGTCGAATCGTTGATCTGGCCGCAAGGCGAGGGCGTTCGGGTCGACACCCATCTCTATCAAGGCTACCGCGTGCCGCCGTACTATGACTCGCTGCTGGCCAAGCTGATTGTCCATGGTCGTGATCGTGCCGAGGCCTTGACTCGCGCACGGCTGGCAGTGAAGCACACCACGCTCTCCGGCATGGCCACCACCTTGTCGCTGCACGGCGAATTGCTGGAACAACCGTGGTTGCACAGCGCCGACTTCCACACCGGCACCCTGGAAACCTGGTTGGCCGAGCGTGGCCGTGGAGGTCAAGCATGAGCACTCCAATCCGCTACAGCTTCGGCGCCGATGAACATTTGTTTGCCGAAGTCAGCGACAGCATGTCCCTTGAAGCCTTCTTCAAAGGCATGGCGGTTACCCGCGCAGTCGAACGTCTGGCGCTCGATGGTGTGCTCGATGTGTGTTTGGCCAACGCGTCATTTCAGATCCGTTTTGACCCGGATCGCATCGCCCCACACAGCTTGCTCGAAGCGGTAAAAATCGCCGAGGCCGGGGCCGTCGCCGAGCGCACGTTGCAGACGCGGATCATCGAGATTCCGGTGCTCTATAACGACCCCTGGACCCACGAAATCTTGATGCGTTTTCGCGACCGTCATCAAGACCCGAGCGCCACGGACCTGGAATACGCCGCGCGAATTAACGGCCTGGCAGACGTCGATGCGTTCATCGCCGCCCACAGTGGTGCGCCGTGGTTTGTCTCTATGGTCGGCTTCGTCGCGGGTCTGCCGTTCATGTTCCAGATGGTCGAGCGCGAGCGTCAGTTGCAGGTGCCCAAATACCTGCGACCGCGCACCGACACGCCGAAGTTGACCCTGGGGCATGGCGGTTGCTTCGGCTGCATCTACTCGGTGCGCGGTGCCGGCGGCTACCAGATGTTCGGCGTCACGCCGGCACCGATCTACGACCCGCAGCAGAACCTGGCGTACCTCAAGGAGCACATGGTGTTTTTCCGTCCGGGCGACATCGTGCAATTCAAACCGATGGACCGTGAGGCCTATGACCAGGCGGTGGCCGACGTGGAAGCCGGGCGCTTCGATCTGCGGATCCGGCCGGTAGAATTTTCCCTGGATGCCTTTCTGGCCGATCCCGTCGGCTATCCCAAGTCGCTACAGGAGGTGTTGGCATGATCAAGATCCTCAAACCCGGCCTCGCGACTTCGGTGCAGGACCTGGGCCGCGAAGGTTATTACCACTTGGGCATTCCACCTTCCGGTGCGCTCGATCAATACGCCTTGAGCGCGGCCAATCAACTGGTTGGTAACCCGGCTGGTTCGGCGGCGCTGGAATGCACGTTGCTTGGACCGGAGCTGGAGTTTCAGCAGGATGCACTGGTGGCGGTCTGCGGCGCGCTCATGTCGGCACGGGTCGATGGCGTGGAAATGCACCACGACACCGCGTTCGCGGTGAAGGCCGGGCAAGTGTTGCGCTTTGACTTTCCGAAGGCCGGTGCCCGAGCTTATTTGGCGGTGGCCGGTGGCATTGATGTGCCGATCGTACTTGGCAGTCGCTCGACCTATGCGCTCGGCGCGCTGGGCGGTTTTCAGGGGCGTCGGTTGATCGCGGGCGACGAATTGCCGATCGGTATCGCCAGGGGCAAGAGCCGCGCAGGGGCCAGTTTGCCCATGGCATTGCGCCAGGCGCTGGGTGGCGAAATCACCCTGCGGGTGGTGCCCGGTCTGTACTACCACCGCTTGACCGAATCGGCGGCGAAAAGCTTTTTCGCCGAGCCGTGGACGGTCGGCTCTGAAGCCGACCGTATCGGCTATCGCTTCAAGGGCGGCAGCGCGCTGAATTTTAAGCCGCGAGAGCAACCGTTCGGCGCCGGTTCCGATCCATCGAACATCGTCGACAGTTGCTACCCGATCGGCTCGATTCAGGTCCCGGCCGGGCTCGAACCGATTGTGTTGCACCGCGACGCCGTGTCCGGTGGCGGCTACGCGATGATTGGCACGGTGATCAGCGCCGACCTCGACCTGATCGGCCAGATGCAACCCAACCAGAAGGCCCGCTTTGTCGCGGTGACCCTCGAAGAGGCGCTGGAAGCGCGACGTTCCTATAAGAAAAAACTCAGCTGCCTGAGCAAGCTGTTCCCTTCCTGATTCTGCCCGCCGCATCGCGCGGGTAATGCTAAACGGCAAGCCAACGTCGCACTTCAGTGCGGTGACGGCTGCCCGCGCTTCAACCTTTGACTGGTTTTGGAGTTCACGCATATGGCTGCTTTATCGCAATCGAGTCAAACCGGGCAAGACCCGGCCAATCACCCCGTTCCCGCCGACGCACGCATGGGGCGGCTGTCCCTGACCATGGCCTGGTGGGCGGTCTGCAGTGCAATGTTCTACATCGTGGTCGGCGCATCGCTGGCGTTGTCGTACGGCGCCCGCAATGCCCTGATCGGCATGGTGCTGTCGGTGATCAGCTACGGCCTGGTCAACTCGGTGCTCAGTCGCTTCGCCATCCGCAGCGGTTTGTCGGTGGCGTTGTTTTCACGGTTGCTGTTCGGCAGCACCGGGGCGTGCCTGGCGACTTTGATCTTCTTCTCGACGGCCATCTATTACGCAGTATTCGAAGGCTCGGTGATCGCCGTGGCGCTCAATCACCTGTATCCGCAGCTGGTCTTCCCGCTGGCCGCGTTGCTGGTGGTGCTGTACAGCGTGCCGATGATCCTGGGCAGCGTGCAGCACTGGCTGGACAAGCTCAACGGCGTGTTGCTGCCGGTGTACCTGGGTGGCTTGCTGGTGGCGGTGGGGCTGTCGATCAGTCGTTATGGCTACCAGCCGCAATGGCTGGATTTCGGCCCGGCAACCCCTAGTGCCTTCGGTTGGTGGGATTGCTTTGTTGCGTACATGGGCATCTGGGTGTTGATGCTGTTCACCTTCGACTACGCCCGTTTCGGCAAGCCTAAAGACGCCGAGTATCACGGCCGCTGGAACTTCGGCATGCCGTTCTACGCGGTGACGTTTCTACTTAACGGCGCGGCGGGCATCTACCTGGTCAGCAGCATTCCCCACGAAGGCGCGCTGAACGAAGTCTCGGTGGTGATGGCAATTTTACAGTTGATGGGCTTGTGGGGGTTGCTGTTTGTCTGGGCCACGCAAACCCGGATCAACACGGCCAATTACTATCTGGCGACGATGAACATGCAGGCATTCTTTGCCCGCTTTGGCATCCGCGGTTCGTACTTGATGTGGGCGCTGACGGTTGGGGTGATCGTGTACGGCCTGATGCTCGCGGACGTGTTTACTTACTTACTTAAAGCGTTGGCCTATCAGGGGATTTTCGTGGTGGCCTGGGTGGGTGTGGCGTTGGCGCAGATTCTTTACGGACGCAGTGAAGTGGCGGCGCTCGAACGGGTGAAAGCGTTCAATTCGGCGGGCTTGAGCGCCTGGTTTGGCGCCACCGCATTGGGACTGGCACTGATGTTCTCCGGCCCTGGCCTGAGCAGCTTTTCCGCACCCTCGACTGTGATCGTTGCATTTGCATTGCAGGCAGGCTTGTCCCATCGAAGCCGGTTACGGTTGAAGTCGGCAGAGTAGGATTTTGCAGTAATACCTTCCAGACCAACCGGCTCCAACAATGGAAGGCGGGCATTGGAAGGCTGATCCGACCTCAAGCCAAATGACTCTATAACCCTTTACTCATGTCGCAGCGTTCGCTGCGGCCCGGGCTGCTGTTCCCAACAATAATCAGAAAATCGGGAGTATCACTGTGCGCACAACCACCCCTCGTGCTATCCGTTCCATTGCTCTAATTCCGCTGCTCGGCGCTTTTGCGGCACCGGCCATGGCGGTTCAGGTGACCGACAACCTTGACCTCGGCGGCGCGGTCCGTGCGCGCTGGGATTATGACCCGGATCGTGACATCCAGAAGTTCAACTTCGACACCGCGTTTCTCAGCGCCAAGTTTAATTCTGACACCTGGATCGGAGCGGCCAAATATCGCTTCTATGGGCGGGCCTATCCTTATCAGTACACAAAGAATGTCGGTGACATCCAGTTCGCCGAATCGGCGTGGATCGGCTACAAGTTCAACCCCGACCAGCAGGTCCAGGTCGGCCTGAATCAGGTGCCGTTCGGTTTGCAGCCATACTTCGGCAGCACCTTCTTCGAGACCCTCGGCAACGTCGTGGGCTTGGAAGACCTGTCAGAAATCGGTGCCAAGTACATTCAGCAAAGTGGCGACTGGAACATCCAGGCCGGCTACTACCTGCGCCCTGCATGGCAGGGTAAAGGCACCAGCAAGGGTGATACTTACTCCAGCGTGGTGTCTGAAGCCGACAGCTACGTCGCCGATGGCAGCAACAACCAGGAGCGCAATACGGTGGTGCTGCGGGTGGCCAAGGCGCTGGACCTGGGGCCGTGGAAATCCGAAGTCGGGATCTCCGGCCTGACCTCGACCCTGGAGAACCAGGACACCAACAACGACGGCCGGCGCAATGCCGTGGCCGTGCACTACATCGGCAAGAACGGTCCATGGGGCGTGCAACTGCAAGCGGCGCGGCAGCAGATGTCCCCGCGCAATCCCGGCACCGATGAACTGGTGACCCTCGGCGGCTTCGACGGCACCTTCAACGTCGCCAGTCGCGGCAACCTTTACGTGGCGGACGTGAGCTACGACGTTGGCGGCAAGTACCTGTTCGATCAGATCAGCGGCGTGAAGCTGTACGCCAACTACAGCGCCTTCGACAAATCCGACGACGACTTCAAGACCTCGCAGCGGATGATTTTCGGCACATCGTTCTCCGTCAGCAAACTGTGGATCGCCACGGAGTGGCTATACGGTAAGAACGATCCGTACATCGGTGGCAGCAGCTACACCCAGAGTCTGGGGGCAGGTGGCAGCAACCAGTGGGAAAACCAGTTGTACATGAACATTGGGTATTACTTCTAAACCCTGAAAAGATCGCAGCCTTCGGCAGCCTCAGGCGTACGCGTTCCAACGTAGGAACAGCCATAGGCTGCGATCGTTTTGTTTTACCTTGCCCCTTATCAATGTGCCCGTAACGTTTATTGAGTCTCATACCATGCCCCCTTTTCCATTCTTGCGTCGTGACCGTTTTGCCCTTCAGCAGTTAATAGCTGCTATCAGGAGCGGGAAGGTACCTCAGGTCAACGGTTGCAAAGAGGCCCCATCAATCCTTGATGCCTGGGAGTTTCTCGAATCATCAAATCGTGAGTACCAATCGCGCATTAGCCAACTTGAATACGAGCTTGAAGCTGCTCGTGAATTACTTCGCGAGTCAACAGCTTCTGCCTTAGCCCATGAAATCAGATTCGACTTAGTGAATCGGGCTGCTAGTGAGGGCCTTTGGGACATGGATGTTGTTGCTGGCGACCCCGTTAATCCGAAGAACAGCTTTTGGTGGTCGTCGCAATTTCGAAACCTTTTGGGGTTTAGTGACGAACGTGATTTCCCAAATGTCTTGGCCAGTTGGGCGGATCGCATTCATCCACAGGACAAGCAGGGTACACTCGACGCCTTTGCTCGTCATCTCAACGACAAGTCCGGGAACACGCCATATAAGATAAGGTACCGGCTCGCAATGAAGAACGGTTCCTATCGATGGTTCCACGCTCAAGGTGAAACACTTCGTGACGAGCGAGGAACTCCGATCCGAGTAGCTGGCTCGCTAAGGGATATTCATGATCAGTTGGAACGTGATCAGGAACACGACGTCATCATCACCAGGTTTGAACTTGCTAGAGAAATGCTCTCCGATGGATTGTGGGATATGGAAGTGATCGCCGGAGATCCTGTGAATACACAAAACCCCTTCTGGTGGTCGCCTCAGTTCCGAAGACTGCTCGGCTTTGAAACTGTTGAAGAGTTTCCAGATGTTTTGGATAGCTGGGTTTCTAGGCTGCATCCGGATGATAAAGACCGAAGCCTCAACGCTTTCGTTGCTCACTTGAATGATAAGTCAGGAAAGACTCCATTCGACATCGAGTATCGGTTGAAGATGAAAAGTGGCGATTATCGTTGGTTCAGGGGTCGCGGTCAGACCCGGCGCGATCCGCTTGGCTCTCCACTTCACGTGGTTGGCGCTCTCGTGGACGTCCATCTGCAGCACGAGCAGAAAGAGTTGAGAGACGCAGAGGTTAGGCATCAGCGGACTTTGGAAACCAACATCGCCCAGTTGTCGCAAATTGTAGGTACGATACAGGGCATCGCAAGTCAGACAAATCTCCTGGCCCTAAATGCGGCTATTGAGGCTGCGCGCGCAGGAGAGGCTGGGCGCGGTTTCGCTGTCGTGGCTGACGAGGTTCGTAAACTCGCAACGCGTACTACGGAGGCTACCGAACAAGCCGCTGGGATGGTAGCTCGCTGAGCACCGATGTTTCTCGCCTTTCCGGCCGCTGCGGGCGAGATGCCCAGTGTTTTCGGCCTTGGTGCCTGCTGTTAAATCTGCAGGTGGCATCCCGCGATGCATACACCCGAACAATCAACGTCTAGTGGCCTGAGCGGTTAATTCAGATCTCAAACGTCAAATACAACCTTAAGCATCAAAACTGGTTGGTCGGGATGCAGCGGCTTCACGAAAGTTGATCAGACTCTGCTGCAAACACAGCAGAAAACCGGCCTCAAAAGCTTCCAGAGAGTCCCCTAGACGATGACGTTTTCGGTTCTGCGCCAGTGCCCACCATAGCGGTAGTGATGAATCGTCAAGCCAGCTCTCCGCACAACGAACGCCGTCCTCAATCATCGGACCAAATTCATCACCCCATGGGATTCGGATACCGGGACAGTCTTCAGCGGAAGGGACAGAGAAATATTCGCAGATCTGTTGATGAACGCGTTGAGCCGGGATACGGGTCAGATATCGGAACGCCTTGTCGAACAACACTGCCGCAGCATCCAACAGACGCAAGCAGACACGCGAAAAGTTCCTTGCCAACAGTGATATCGGCCCCTGGGGGGCAGGCTGGAGCCGATATTGTAACCTAACGTTGCGAATCTTCCTGGTTTCTTATCAGGCGAGGCGCTGGTTCATGCCTCATGGTTTTAGCTCGGGCGTGGGCGCCGTGATAATGTTTAGACACTCCGCAATGCGTGAAGCAGCGGAAATCCAGCTGTAGGGCTGGAAAATCGTGAGGCTGAAAGGGAACGTCATGCCGGTCAGTTGATAAATGACGTTAATAGGGCTGTTGGTATCGGTGTTAGCCAGGGCGATGGAGCTGGACAAGCCCTGGGTCCATAACAAGTAGCCCATGTATCCGGAGGCGATGAGGTAGCCAAAATGAACCTTGGGCAGCCGCTTTGCGACCTGTCGTGCGATCAGTGCGCCGGCTACTAGTCCCAAGCCCCAGGGTTGAAGATCTTCTTGGTGACGACATGACTGTGATAGTTCGCCCAGCCTCGTAGAACCGGGTTGAGCAAACCTATCAAGTTAGCCTGCCGTATTGTTTTGTTGGTCTTGATCAACTCTCGCAGCTTGGCAAGTAGAGCCCCGATGGTCGTCTCACACCAACTTGCCGTTCCACAAGCCTATATAATTGTGCGCGTGCTCACCAGCAAGGCTGGGGCTGAAGTCATAGACCACGGCTTTGAACGCCGAGAGCGGCATGTTGCAGTAGGCAAAGACACAAGCTCTCAGCGTTTTCTGCTTGCCAGGTGCCAGCATCTGCACCGGCGTTCATCGGCGTGGATGACCTGCTGAGCCAGCACCGCTTCACGGCAGACGCCAAACGATCTACACATCAAAGTTGGATCTGGTTCAACTGGGCTTTGATAAAACGCTGGCCAAAAGCACGGGGCACCCCTCTTATGATCGTGCCGACCAGCTCAAACTCTGCCTCTACGGCTAGTTTCGCCGGATTCGCTCATCGCAGCGTCTCAAAGCCGAGTGCCTGCGCAACATCGAAGTGATGTGATTGATTAACCGGCTTAAGCCCGACGTCAAGAACATCGCCGACTTTCGTAAAAACAATAAACTCGCCTTTGAGGCGACGTGCCGGGCCTTCGTCCGGTTTTACCGCAGTGCAAGTGGTGATAGCTCAAACAGCGCGACAAGGGCGATCGGATCTAACAGGCAGATGCAACGACTGTGCTACCTGCCCACTCAAATCTCAATCACTGGCGCTCAGCGCAGCTACGTCTCACACCATGCCAATGAGGAAGCGTTGAGCGAATGGAGCAATAGTGCTGGCCCATCCGCAGATAATGGCCAACCGAAGATCCAACGTTGAGCACCCCTTCGGCAACCTGAATGGGTGTTTGGCGACTCTCGCTTCCTGTTGCGTCAACTGGAGGGAGCGAGAGCGGAAATCGCCTTGGCAGTGAATGCCTACAACCTAAAACGTGCAATTAGTGTAATCGGGGCCCGCCAATTGATGGCGCTAATAGACTGAAGGGCGTTTTCGTTTGTCGTCCGCACAAAAACAAACGCCCCGCACTAGTAGGGGCGTTTGTTGTGCTGGTCTCCAGTGCGTTTTCACACAGTCTGTTCAAGGGATTTTTTTCATTACATGGCTGCCAGCATGACCAGCTGGCTAAGCTTACGAGCTGGTGCTAATAAATGAGATATATTGGATCAGACAGCTAATCCGATAATTACAATTTGCACTAGTATTTGAAGTTTTTATGTCAAATCGATCAAAATTGGTCAGATCGACCATAAAATAAAGCGAAGCGCTATATTTGTTAAGTTTGAGACACGTCCTAATCTAGCATTCAAGCGCCAGGTTCCAAAGGGTACAGTGCGGAGGAATCGCTTCTGTCCAGCATCTTCCCTGCATCGTAGTGAGTCTTTGGAACGTTGGGGTAAGCTACTAGCAGCGGGTCGGCTAAGGCGATCGAAGCGGACGAAATGCTCCCTCAAGATAAGCCCAAAATCAGATAGGTTAGCATTCAAAAACAGTAGGTGGAGTTAATAATGCAATACGTAAGTAGCCGCAATTCTGCTACCAAGGCTGACTTTGAAACGGTTGTACTATCTGGAGTCGCTGAGGATGGTGGATTGTATATGCCAAGTGCTCCACCGGAGTTTAGTGCTCAGGAGATAGCGAATTGGTCGATGCTCACCTATGACGAACTGGCTTTTCGAGTTATAAAGCCATTCGTTGGTCAGACGATCCCAGAAGAGGATCTAAAGCAGCTTCTTAAAGATGCTTATAGTGAATTCGATCATCGCACTATTGCGCCCTTACAACAGGTCGATAGGAATGAATGGGTACTTGAGTTGTTTCACGGGCCGACTCGCTCTTCGAAAGATTTTTCAGCCCAGTTGCAAGTCCGTTTTGTGGAGTACTTCCTTGCAAAACGGAAGCGCCGGGCACTGATTGTAGGGGCGACGAATGGAGACACTGGACTTGCCGCCATTGAAGCTTTTAAGAATAGCCAAAGTTCGGTTGTTGTTGCATTTTTTCCAGAATCGGGTTCTCCAGATGAGCAGATTATGCGATTGCATGCGTCAGACCATCCTAACCTTTATCGCTTCGCAGTAAATGGGAGCTTTGATGACTGTCAAATGATTGTCTCGAAACTGTTTAGAAATTGGCAGTCAAATTACACGGCAGTTAGCTTTAATTCGAGTAATTGGGTTAATGTCATGGCGCAGTTGGTTTTCTACTTCTATGCCACACTTCAACTCAGTGGGGGGCAAAGAACTATTGGGTTCAGTGTTCCGGCATCAAGCTTTTCTGAAGTTTATGCAGGGTACATTGCGCAGAAAATGGGGTTGCCGATCACTCAAATGATTGTTGCTACCAATCGTAATGATGCTTTGCATCAATTGTTTTTGAAAAATCATTATTCCAGAATCAAGTCTGATAGGAGTTTATCTCCTGCAATGGATCTTTCGGTTTTTTCAAATCTGGAACGATTACTATGGGAGCTCTATGGTAAGGATTCCGTTGCTGTGAGTAAGCTGATGGAGGAGTTTGAGGAAAACGGAGAAATGGTCATAGACAATAAGCTATGGCTGCAAGCACGAATGATTATTGACTCTTACTCCGTAAGCGATGAAGAAACCTTAGCGGAGATAAAGAGCATGCATCACGATACTGGCTATATAATTGACCCGCACACGGCGACGGGGGTGCTCGCCGCTAGACTCTATAGACGCAGCATGGTGGCTCCGATGGTCACTCTCGGGGAGGTTTCACCAATAAAGTCGGCTATACTACTTGCTAAGCTTGGCATCGTACCTATACCGAAGGTAACGCCTGTACAGAGTAGCTGCTCACTAAGATTGTATCGAATAAACCCAGACGACGTTGGCACTATAAATCAAGTGCTCAGCAGCATCTGAAAAATAACAAAGTAGATAAGCGGGTGAATAAGTGAAACGAGTTCTTGACTCACTCGATGAACGCATAATCGCAGAGCTGACTCTGAACGGCAGGGCTACCCATGCAGAGCTTGCTATAAAAGTTAACCTATCGAGAAATGCTGTACGCCAACGCATTGAAAGGCTGGAGCGCGACGGCGCGATACAAGGATATACCTTACGTAGACCGGAGGGGCAGACACCATCTTCACTCATAAACGCTGTCATGTTTGTCTATCGCTATGACCGCATGCGTGGGACAGAAGTACTGGAAGCATTGAGAAAAATGCCGGAAGTCCTTCAGTGTGAAGTCATGAGTGGTGAGTATGACTTGATGGTACGTGTCGGTGCTTCCAGCCCAGAGCGCGTACACAAAGTTTGGAACGAAATTTCTGCGATGCCAGGCGTGGAAAACACAATAACTTCTTTCGTTCTGCTGAACGTTATCTAAGGATGTGAATACCCTAAAGAGCCGATGGATCTGGCTCTTTGCGGCTGGCCATTTTGGCGACGGAACAGTCAAAACGCTCAAAAAATAATGCTTTTCGGCATATTTTACTGCCAGCACCTCCGTCCTAAGCTAGGGGCCATAGCTAACCTAACGGATCGGAGATAACAAGAAATGACGGAATACAAAATAGCACTGGTAGGTTTTGGTGGTGTTAACCGGGCTTTGGCTCAACTCATTTCAGAGCGCAATACGTCTTGGAAAGAGAGTCTGGGTTTTACCCTGAAAATTGTCGGTGTCACTGACCTTTTCCTCGGCTCTGTAATCAATCGCGACGGGTTGGACGCTGGTGCGCTGGTGAGCTTGCCAGCAACTAAAGGAGCACTAGCGCAAATCCCAGGTGGTACCGTCGAAGCGTTTAACGAAACGGTCATCAAAAATTCGGGTGCAGACATCATTGCGGAAGCGACTTTTACCAACCCTATCGATGGTGAGCCTGCGACCACCTTCTGTCGCTGGGCACTGGAGGGTGGCAAACATGTCGTAACCACTAACAAAGGGCCAATCGCCATTCATGCTGCCACAATCAAAGAGCTATCGCTTAAGAATAATATGGCCTTTGAGTATGAAGGATCAGTAATGAGCGGTACTCCTGTCATTCGGCTCGCTAAGCAGTCGTTGGCTGGAAGTGAAATCGTAGGCTTCGAAGGCATTCTCAACGGCACCTCTAATTACGTTCTGACGCGTATGGAAAGTGGGCTAGCATTTTCTGAAGCTGTAGCTGAAGCCCAAAAACTGGGATATGCCGAAGCGGATCCTACGGCAGATGTTGAAGGCTACGATGTTCGTTTGAAGGTGGTAATTCTCGCGAACGAACTGCTTGGTGCAAAACTAAGTATTAGTGACGTTAGCTGCGTCGGAATCTCCGGTCTGACTGCCAACGATATTGATGACGCACGTCAAAATAATTCGCACTGGAAACTTATTGGCTCTGCTAAACGCAACGCTGATGGCTCGGTTTCTGGCACCGTTGAGCCGAAGCTTTTGAGCAGCGAACATCCACTAGCTGGAATTTCTGGTGCCACTAACGCAATTTCGTTCAATACCGAGCTCTTGGGTGCAGTCACTGTCTCGGGGCCAGGCGCAGGAAGAATCGAAACAGCGTTTGCACTCCTTTCCGATATCATCAACATTCATACAGCTTACAAGAAATAGGAAGGACTAGAGATGGCTAATTCAAACCTTGCTATTGCAAATGTCTGTGACCAAATTGAAGTATTCAATCCTTTTGATGGAAGCATTATCGGTGCAGTAAAAGAGTTTCACGCAGCAGACGTAAAAATGCTTCTTGAACAGGCCAGAATCGGCGTGCAGATCTGTGCAGCCCTGCCTCGTTATCGTCGTTCGCAAATACTTGAGCTGGCTGCGAAAAATATTGAGCGAGATGCAAAATCGTTTGCCAAGTTGATTACTCAAGAAGCTGGCAAGACAGTTAAACAGGCAGAAAAAGAAGTCAAAAGATGCGTCAACACTCTCAGGCTCTCTGCTGACGAGGCTAGGCGCAACGCTGGTGAGGTGCTGCCTTTTGACGCATACGAAGGTTCCGAATCCCGTCAAGGCTGGTTTTCCAGGGAACCGTTGGGATTGATTGTCGCAATTACACCCTACAACGATCCGCTGAACCTGGTCGCACATAAGCTGGGCCCCGCAATCGCGGGTGGGAATGCCGTGATTCTAAAACCGTCTGAGCTTGCCCCATTATCTGCGATCAAGTTGGTGGATTACTTGTTTGAGGCCGGGCTGCCACAATCGGTGGTCACAGTAGCAACAGGTGGCGCTGAACTGGGGAAAGCACTGGTTGCCTCCCGTGAGGTTCGGATGATCTCTTTTACTGGCGGTTTCGTAACAGGCGAGCACATTGCGCGTGGTGCCGGTTTGAAGAAACTAGCAATGGATCTGGGCGGTAACGCGCCAGTGATCGTATTGGAGGATTGCGATCTTGAGGCAGCAGTCGAATCATGCGTCTCGGGTGCCTTCTGGGCTGCTGGACAAAACTGCATTGGCGCACAGAGGTTGCTGATCCAGGAGACCATTTATGAAGAGTTTCGCGAACGTTTCGTTGCGTTATCTTCGAAACTGGTAGTTGGCAACCCAGCGTTGGAGAGTACAGATGTTGGCCCAATGATCAGTGCTCAAGCCGCGATGAACGCAGAAAAAGTAGTAGGTGAAGCTTTACAGCAGGGTGCAAAACTGTTGTGTGGACATCTTCGGGAAGGTGCCTGTTACGCTGCTACAGTGCTTGAAAATGTAAGTCACAATTCGCTACTGTGGTGTAACGAAGTTTTTGCTCCGGTAGTAGTTTTGGAGCCTGTTACAGGTTTAGATGAAGCCATCGCATTTGCAAATGAGCCAGACTACAGTTTGCATGCAGGAATTTTCACCAACGACCTGAACAAAGCCTTGTCCGCTGCTCGCCGAATTGAGGCGGGTGGAATCATGATTAACGACTCATCCGACTATCGATTTGATGCAATGCCTTTTGGTGGTTTCAAATATGGAAGCTTAGGGCGAGAGGGTGTCCGCTTCGCATATGAAGATATGACGCAACCAAAGGTGATTTGTATAAATAAGCTTAATTGAGCGGGTAAATATAATCTGGTTAGGTCTTTAGCATTGGATATGGTTTGGTCACCCCGTCCAGTGCTTTTTTTATGATCCAAGGAGCAGTTGGTTCTCTTGATGTTGTTATTGCTATAAATATTGAAGCGCCATGGAGCTCACGGATTAGAGTCGTGCTCGGCACTCATGTGTCTGGGCACAAGAAAGCATAAGACTGCCAAGCTGAATTCTAACAAATACAACTATCGTAAGGCGAAGCTATGAAAACTGTAGAAATTGAAGGTGGCGACGAACTTCGACGTGGGCTGAGCAACCGTCATATACAGTTAATATCGATAGGCGGCGCTATCGGGACAGGACTGTTTATGGGTTCCGGAAAGACTATTGGTGTTTCAGGGACTTCGATCATACTGACGTATACGGTTATCGGTTTTTTTCTATTTTTTGTGATGAGAGCTATGGGGGAGTTGCTACTCTCAAATCTAAAATACAACTCGTTCACTGATTTTTGTAGCGACTACATTGGCCCATGGGCAGGTTATTTTATTGGTTGGTCGTATTGGTTGACCTGGGTGGTCGTCGCTATTGCAGACTGCACCGTTATCGGCGGTTACCTTCGCTTTTGGTATCCTGAACTCCCAACCTGGATACCAGCGCTCGGTGTATTAGCCGTCCTACTGTCAATCAATTTGGTTGCAGTTCGACTTTTTGGCGAAATGGAGTTTTGGTTTGCGCTGATTAAAGTTGTCGCAATCGGTGCGTTAATCGTAACCGGCTTTATCATGGTCAGTATATCTTTCGTATCACCCGTCGGTGTTACCGCATCGCTCTCTCACTTGTTAGAAGAAGGTGCTGTATTCCCTCATGGGATAACTGGATTTTTTGCAGGTTTTCAAATTGCAGTATTTTCATTCGCTGGTATTGAGTTGATCGGAACCACTGCTGCAGAAACAAAAAATCCGAAGGTCACCCTGCCTCGTGCGATCAACTCGGTACCCGCGCGAGTCTTGTTCTTCTATGTGCTTTCTCTCACTTGCATTATATCAGTCTCGTCCTGGGGGGAAATTGCCGCAGATAAAAGTCCATTTGTTCAGCTGTTTATACTTGCTGGTCTTCCAGCAGCTGCTGGGATCATAAATCTGGTTGTGATCACGTCAGCTATGTCAGCGGCAAATAGCGGTGTTTTCGCCACAAGCCGTATGCTCTTTAGTCTGTCAGCTAACGGGCGAGGTGCAAAGTTATTCCAGAAGCTTTCCAAGTCTTCAGTGCCTGTCTTCGGTTTGATTTTTTCCTGCCTGTGTATGCTCATCGGTTTAGGCTTATTGTTCATCATCCCTGAAGTGATGACCGCATTCACTATCCTTACTACAATTTCCGCGATCTTGTTTATTTTTGTATGGTCTATGATCGTAGTTGCGTACCTCATCTACCGTAAGCGTAATCCTGAGTTGCACAAAAGCTCTGATTTTAAGATGCCCTGCGGAATTGTCATGAGTTGGTTGTGCCTGTTGTTCTTCGTCTTCATCCTAATCTTATTAGCGCTTGAACCAGATACGGCTCAGGCTCTATCTATAATGCCAATTTGGTTCTTGCTTTTAGCGGGTCTTTACTCTCGAAATCGGCGCAAGTCCGCTAGCTTAAGTGTCGGCTCTGAAGCGATTAATGGGTAAGTTCCTAAGGTTTGCTTGTTTTGAATAGCTTGGTTTGTCGTTTTGATGTATGCGTCCGGCCAAGTCATCTACCCAGCCCCGCAAGGCCAGGACATGGTGTGCACTTAAAATTAAGTGGACACCAGTTCTAGCCTTTTAAGCGGGTATTTCATGCATTCCACAACGCCGTTTCTACTCCAAGTTCTTCAAAGCCCAGGTCATTCAAGAGTGTGTTGAGCCCGGAGCTTCAATTGCCAGCATCGCGCTCAGCCATAGCCTCAACGCAAACTTCGTACACAAATGGATTCGTAGGAAAGTGCAGAAAAGCACGGCGCTGCTACCTGCATTCATTCAGTTACCCATGCAGCTGGCCGTAGCAAATTCGCACGCAGCATCATCAAATATCTGCGTTGAAATCCAGTACCCGCGCGGCGCCGGCAAAGTGAACTGGCCAACCGAAAGTGCTGTTGCCTGCGCGACCTTTCTTCATAAGCGCTCCATGAACCCAACATTTTTTTTTCAGCTTCTTAAGCGGGAACGGATCAAGCGAAAAATCTATAGCACGCGAAAAGATGCTCGTAGCGATATGTTCGTTTACATTGAGATGTTCTACAACGTAAAACGCCGCCATGATTTTAACAATCAGCTTTCACCGATAGAGTTTTAAAAGCTTTACACAATGAGCTTGCAAGGTGTTTAGAGAGTCCGGGGCGATTCATTCTGCATTACTAGGCGAAGATCCGCATGCGTTCGATCATGCGTTTCTTCAATTCGTTAGCTGCAGCGGTAAGAGGACGGCCATGACGCACCATCATGCGCGCCTTTGTAGACTGTAGTAGGTGATTTTCGATAGGTATTGCGATGAGTTCGCCATTAGATATCTCTGTTTGAACGGAAAACTTACCTAATAACGTGAACTCATTACTTTTCTTCACGAACTGTTTAAGTACCGCCAAAGAGTTTGTGGTGAGTCCTGTTTTCAATTTTATATTTTCCGAATATTCCAACATTTGAACCAGTTGCCGAAGGCCGTACGAAGACGGCATTGTAGCCAGTCTGTGATTGACAAGGTCTTTCGCCTTTAGTGGGCGGTTGAGGCTGGCCAATTCATGTGTAGGATGTACAACGACTGATAACGGTCGCGGCGCGGTTGCACAATATTCGATGTCGGGATGAGCCGGAGGATTGTAAGCAAGCCCGATATGAGCGCGTCCATCGATTACATCACTCACAACGCTGTTAACGGGAAGAATATCGACCCACACGTCCAAGCGTGGGTAATCGGTAGAAAAATCACTCACCACATCGCCTATAAGGCTCTCGATGTAACCCTCACTCGCAGCGATTCTCACACCGCCGTGCTCGAGACCCTGCAATGCTTGGATCTTCATCTCGAATTGCTCTTGCTCGCCTTGGCAGGCCTGCCAGTACTCCAGCAAGTGCTGCGCCGCGTCAGTCGGAACGACACCTCGTGCCACGCGTTCGAACAATGCTGCTCCGACCTCACTCTCCAGGAGCTTGATCTGCCGCGTGATGACGGACGCTGCGGTGTTCAAGCTGTCCGCTGCGCCACGAATCGATCCCTGTGTCAGGACTTCATAGAAATAACGCAAACGTCGCTGATTGATCTCACGCATTTTCAACCTCGTGTTGCCTTCTGGGCAACGGTCTCGGCTCGCAGTTGCTCTTGCTGGTAAGGGCATTGGGAAACATGATGGAAGCATCCCGAGCACGATCGGGCACAACAACAATTAGTATTTTCCGGCAGTCGATCATTGCTGGAGAACATACGGGAATAGCTTCATGACAATTCTCTCCGATGCCAAAATAGCGGTAGGCAATATACCCTCTGAACAGCTTTACCGTAAGGTTAGCTGGCGAATCATCCCTCTTTTGATGGCTTGCTACTTCTTTGCATGCCTAGACAGACAAAATATTAGTTTTGCTAAGCTTCAAATGCAAGTTGATCTATCCATCTCGGATGCTGTTTACGGTCTGGGGGCGGGAATATTTTTTATCGGTTACGTACTGTTTGAGATTCCTAGCAATTTACTGTTACCCAGAGTTGGCGCAAGAAAAACAATTGCTCGAATACTCATACTGTGGGGGTTGACCTCTGCGGCAATGATGTTTGTAAACAGCATTGGAATGTTCTACTGCTTGCGTTTTTTGCTTGGCGTCTTCGAAGCAGGCTTTGCTCCTGGCATGATTTTCTATCTCACCTACTGGTATGGTGAGGCTCGTATGGCACGAGCCTTGGCACTTGTTCTCATGGCCGGCCCGATTTCAGGCGTACTCGGAGGGCCTTTGTCTGCTTTGCTGATGACTGCTTGCGATGGAATGATGGGCCTCAGCGGGTGGCAGTGGATGTTCTTCTATGAAGGTATTCCTTGCGTATTCTTGGGCTTCGTAGTTTGGAATGTACTTGCTGATCGCCCCGATACTGCCAAATGGCTTTCCCCAAGCGAGAAAGATTTGCTTGAAACTCATACTCGCCAGCCAGGGGCGAAGCATCACTCATTTAAACACGTACTTGGTGATCCACGAATCTATGTAATGGCAGGCGCCTACTTCTGTCTTATCTGTGGTATCTACACTGTCAACTTCTGGCTGCCAAGTATTTTGAAAGAAAATGGTGTCTCTAATACCATGCACATCGGTCTGCTGACCAGCATTCCTTACTTGGGCGCGATCGCGAGCATGTTCTTGGTCGGTAAAAGCTCCGATAAGCATCAAGAGCGGCGATGGCATAGCGCAGTGCCTGCCGTAGTAGCGGCAATTTGCTTGGGTGTGGCGACCTATTTATCTAGCAGCATCGTCGCGTCAGTACTCTTCATGATTGTTGCGACGATGATGATGTACGCAGCATACACAGTATTCTGGTCTATCCCGTCCAAATACCTAAAAGGGGATGTGGCGGCTGGTGGAATCGCACTGGTTAATACCATCGGTTTGTTGGGCGGCTTTTTCAGCCCGACGATTATAGGGTGGGCAACTTCAGTGACTGGAAGCCTTCATGCTGGGCTTTACGTGATGGTCGGACTGTTAGCTGTTGGAGCACTTTTGCTCTCTCTGATTAAGCTCCCATCCCTAAGCAAGTGATTGCTTAGTGGCAGCGCACCACTCTTGGTGTAAGTAAGGTGGCGCTCAATGCGATCGCTACTTTCACCTTATTGTATATACCGCTCAAAGATTTTATCTGTGGAGGTCACATGACTACTAGTGCAGCTGAGCCTAAGAAAGTTTTAGTGGCCGGGTTTCAACATGAGACGAATACCTTCGCGCCTTCTAAAGCTGCATTTCTGAATTTTGAGCGGGGAGAGGGTCACCCTGCGTTACCGCGCGGTGAAGAGTTTCTTGCGCTTCGTGATGTAAATATTCCTGCAGGAGGTTTCATCAAGTCCGCCGAGGAGCGAGGCTGGACGGTAATACCCGTAGTGTGGGCTGGAGCAAGCCCATCGGCTCATGTCACTGAGGATGCATTCGAGCGCATTGCAAACGAAATCTTAGAGGCTGTATCGCTCGGCGGATTTGATGCTGTGTACCTAGATTTGCATGGCGCAATGGTCACTGAGCATTTCGACGATGGGGAAGGGGAGCTTCTCGCCAGAATCCGCAAGGTAGTGGGCGCTTGTATTCCGGTCGTTGCATCTCTAGACCTCCATGCCAACGTCACCGAACAGATGCTTGAGTCCGCAAATGCGCTTGTTGCATTCAGAACCTATCCACACGTTGATATGGCCGAAACTGGTGAGCGATGCGCTGACCTTTTGGAAAAGCTTTTTTCCAAGGCTGAGTGCGATTTGACCGTGTGCCGCCTTCCTTTCCTGATTCCGATCAATAGTATGTGCACGCTGCTTGATCCGGCGAAATCTATGTACGAGCGGGTGGCACACTATGAGTCAGGACAGGTGCATTCAGTCTCCTTCGCGGCAGGTTTTCCTGCAGCGGACTTCTGTGAATGTGGGCCCGTTATCTGGGGGTATGGTAGGCAAGCATCGAGCGCTGTGGAGGCATTGTATGCCGAGATGCTCATGAATGAAGCTCACTGGCAGGTTCCGTTTATGGAGCCCGAGGAAGCAGTCCTGGAGGCTATGCGTATTCTTGACGTTGGAGGTGGGGACGGGCCTGTGGTCATTGCTGACACTCAGGACAATCCCGGGGCTGGTGCTGATTCAAATACAGCGGGGATGTTGCGTGCGCTGATAAGCGCAGGAGCAAAAAATGCAGCCATCGGTCTGATGTACGAGCCGGATATTGCGATGCAAGCCCACCAAGCAGGGGTGGGGGCCAAGCTGGAGTTGTCATTCGGAGGGAAAAGCGGAGTGCAAGGTGATGATGCCTTGACCGGATTGTTTGAGGTCGTATCACTCTCAGATGGCGCATGCCGCTACGATGGCCCGATGAAGCATGGAATGATCGCTCAATTAGGCCCTGTCGCGGCGCTGCGAATTGGCGAAATCACTGTCGTAGTGAGCTCTACAAAAGCTCAGATGCTGGAGCGAAACCTCTACAGGATTGCGGGTGTGCAGCCAGAATCAATGGATATTTTGGTCAACAAAAGCTCAGTGCATTTCCGGGCTGACTTCCAAGGGATCGCACGAGCGGTATTAGTGGCTAAGGCCCCTGGGCCAATGTTGGCGGATCCCGCTGACTTGCCTTGGAAAAATCTCAAGCCTGGAATGAGGCTGAAGCCATGCGGCCCTGAATTTGTGCCTAGTATCCTAAAAACTCGCCTCACTTGTGCGCTTGAGTGAGAGCCCATGCCAACAACGTGTTCGTGAGTTGGAAGGGCTAGGGGGCATTCGCGGTTATCCTGTTGTTATCGAGTCGTAGAGCTGGCTCAGGCGCTGAACCGTCGGGGCAATCTGGCATCGTTGATGCCTCCGTACCCCAGCACCAGAAGTTCATCATCGACGGTTGCATAAAGCTGGTAAGAGCCTCTCAGGGTTAGGCACAAATTCTGGTGCACGACGAATCATTTCCCGGACGATGCCTTTAGGAATAACGGTGACTGCGATGTGGAGGCCTGCTGTACATCGCCGACGAAGTCCAATCCGGCTTCGGGCGCACTGGCTCCCATCTTCGGGGCTTCCAGCGCAACGGCGTCGATCCCGATATCGTGACCATGGGTAATGGTCAGCCGATCGCCGCCGCGGTCATGCGCTCTGATGTCGTCGAAGAGTTCGGCCGTACCGCTCGCTACCTCAATACCTTCGGTAACAACCCAGTGTCCTGTGCTGCGGCTAATCGCGGGGAATGCGATGGCACAAAGCGTCACCGTTATCTCGTACGGCGGGGCGAGTAAGGATGCTCAGATCACGGCTGTCTACACGCCGTTCGAGAAGGAAGCCAGTACGGAAGTGATCGCCGGTGAGTGGAACGGTGAGATGGCCAAGGTGAAAGCCATGTAACCGAGCTTTTTTGTTCCAGCAGATGAGAAGCTGCCAAGTGACGATCCCGCCTCGGGGGGGCTGCAATGAGATCAACAGACTGTCCAGCTTCTAGGAGCTGTCTCGCGTGGGGCAGCATGGCTGTCGTGCAGCCGGGAGTGTTAGCATCGCTTCTGGGGGAGGTTGAATCGCAGAAGGTCGACACGATCATTGGCAGCGATACACTTGGATGTTTAGATACCAGCTGGCTTGGGTGAAGCTTTCTTCGATGGAGATGGCGATGTTTGATATTTCGGCTGTCGTAACGGTGTTAACGGTTTCTGCAGTAGGTGTGATGATTCCTGGCCCGAGTTTCGTTGCCGTTGTTCATAAGGCTGTGTCGGGCTGCCGTACTGATGCAATCGCATTCGTAATGGGCATCGTCGCGGTCAACCTGATTTGGGCCACTTGTGCGATTTTCGGCATCGGCATGGTGTTCAAGCTCTTCCCATGGCTCGCAGCGGCAGTAAAGATCGCCGGCGGCGCCTACCTGGTATGGTTTGGATTGAGGCTCATCATTGCTTCGCGTACCGCGGGTGCTAAACCACAGATGAAGCCTAAATCAACCGGCCTTCGTGCTGCCTTTTTTCAAGGTGCCGCCATGAATACCATGAACCCAAAATCTATAGCATTCTTCGCCGCTATATTTTCCTCAGCGGCACCTGCGCATGTATCGACGGCTACTTTTTTGGCGATGCTTGCGGCAGTCGGCGCCACGGCTCTGTGCTGGTACGGACTGGTCGCGCTCGTCCTGTCGCATGCGGCCATTGCCAAGGCCTACCAAAACGCCAAGAGAACTGTCGACCGCATTTGTGGTGTGCTTCTTATCGGACTTGGCGTACGCCAGATCACCCGTTGAGCGAAGGGCTCGAGCGCTGTGGTTCAGCGCATCGGTGAGTGCTGTTCCCTTGGCGCCGATTCAACCCGAGTCTGGGGCTTGGTTGGATCTACTGGTTACACCATTCCGTCAGTAGAACTCCCATCCACGGTAAAGCATTGATGTGGGAAGAGGTCGGGTAGGGGAGCAGAGAACCACCGCAGTATTGGCAATCTCCTGTGATTCAACCAGTCGACCTTATGACTACTTGGCGACGTACTCCTCCCAAACGACCAGCATCCCCAAGCTCTTTCGCCACACGTGCTTGGGGTTGAGAGATTTTACGTTCGGTCTTGGTAGCACCTGGGTGCAGACCGACAACACGCACGTCATGCTCGATCCCTTCTAAACTTGGAGGTGCAAGTCCTCTACTACCACTGCCCTGGGAGAGAGTTTGAGTCGTCCTGCCCAAAAAAGAATTCTTAGATTGCCAGACGCTCATTATAAGTACACAATCAAGTCCATCGTTGATTCGAAAATTTTTAAAAATTTAGAGCGTTCAATGAGTTAGAGGATGAGTCATGATCCCGTCCGCTGCGCCATATCCGCCTCGAGGCCCTTGAACTCCTCGAAGCAAACGAAGAAAGCGACCTTAGGGTCGCTTTTTTCGTTTCTGGAATTCTGTTTTTCCTTGAAGGCCTAATCGCTGGCAAGCCAGCACCCACAGGTTACGCGATTCCTGTGGGAGCTGGCTTGCCAGCGATAGGGTCCTCCAGTCATGCCTGTCGGCAGATGCGACTAATTATTTCTACATGCCATCCGTTCTTCTGGGAGACAAGCCCGGCCGCTGTCATGGCCGGGGCGTGCACCTACAGGAAAACGAAAAATGGGCATCGAACGCGACGCATCCGGCCTGACCCTGTTCTGCCTGCCTTATTCCGGCGCCAGCGCCACCTGCTACAGCCCGTGGAAGCACAAGTTGCCGTCCTGGCTGAGCGTGCGCCCACTGGAACTGCCCGGTCGCGGCATGCGCATGGACGAACCGCTGCACACCGATATGGCCGCCCTGGCCAAACTGCTCGCCGACGAAATCGCCGTCGAGCTGGACCGCCCCTACGCCCTGTTCGGCCATAGCCTCGGCGGCCTGCTGGCCTTCGAACTGGCTCATGTCCTGCGCGAACGTGGCCTGCCGGCGCCACTGGCGCTGTTCGCCTCCGCCACCGCCGGCCCGGCCCATCGCGATGTCAGCGAATACGCCATCGAAAAGACCGACGCCGAACTGATCGCCCGCCTGCGCGAACTCGGTGGCACCAGCGAAGGCGTGCTGGCCAACCAGGAGCTGCTGGAACTGATCCTGCCGATCCTGCGTGCCGACTTCCTCCTCTGCGGCAGCTTCGTCCACGGCCAGCGCCAGCCCCTCGACCTGCCGATCCACGTGTTCGGCGGCAAGCGCGACACGGTCAAGGTCGAGGAGCTGCTCGACTGGCAGGAAGACACCCGCACCGGTTTCTCCCTCGACATGTTCGAAGGCCATCACTTCTACCTGATCGACGAGCAGGCCCAACTGCTCCGCCAGATCCGTCGCTATGCCGAAGAACACCTGGCCCGCTGGCGCAACCGTGCCGCGCGCCAGCCCGCCAAGGCCGCCGGCTAAGTCAGCGACACACGCGCCTGCCCAGGTGGGCGCGTTTTCTTTTCGTCACCCGACCCCTTTTTTGCCAAGCCCGAATTCAAGCAGGAACTCCCCCATGGACGCGTTCGAACTCCCAGTCACCCTGGCCCAGTCCCTTCAACGCCGCGCCGCCCAGACGCCGGACCAGTTGGCCCTGCGCTTTCTGTCCGATGAAGCGGACCAGGGCACCGTACTGACCTACCGCGACCTGGACCTGCGCGCCCGTAGCATCGCCGCGGCCCTGCTGCGCCAGGCCAGCCTCGGCGACCGCGCGATCCTGCTGTTCCCCAGCGGCCCGGACTACGTCGCGGCGTTCTACGGCTGCCTGTACGCCGGCATCATCGCCGTGCCGGCCTATCCGCCGGAATCCAACCGTCGCCATCACCAGGAGCGCCTGCTGTCGATCATCGCCGACGCCGAGCCGGCCCTGGTGCTGACCGCCGCCGCCCTGCGCGACAGCCTGCTGCAAGTCGAGGAGCTGGCCGCCGAAGGCGCCCCGGCGCTGCTCTGCGTCGACACCCTGGACAATTCCGCCGCCGCCGACTGGCAGGCCCCCGAGCTGACCGGCGAGCACATCGCCTTCCTGCAATACACCTCCGGCTCCACCGCGCTGCCCAAGGGCGTGCAGGTCAGCCACGGCAACCTGGTGGCCAACGAAAAACTCATCCGCCACGGCTTCGGCATCGATATCAACCCCGACGACGTGATCGTCAGCTGGCTGCCGCTGTACCACGACATGGGCCTGATCGGCGGCCTGCTGCAACCGATCTTCAGCGGCGTGCCTTGCGTGCTGATGTCGCCGGCCTACTTCCTGACCCGGCCGCTGCGCTGGCTGGAAGCGATCAGCGAATACAAGGGCACCATCAGCGGCGGCCCGGACTTCGCCTACCAGCTGTGTGCCGCCCGGGTCAGCGATGCGGCCCTGGCCCGTCTCGACCTGAGTGGCTGGCGCGTGGCCTATTCCGGCTCCGAGCCGATCCGCCTCGACAGCCTCGACGCCTTCGCCGAGAAATTCGCCGGCTGCGGCTTCGATGCCAGCAGCTTCTTCGCCTCCTACGGCCTGGCCGAAGCGACCCTGTTCGTCGCCGGCGGCAAGCGCGGCCAGGGCATCCCGCACCTGCGCCTCGACGAGCAGGAACTGGCGCGCAACATCGCCACGCCAGGTCAGGGCAGCCCGGTGATGAGCTGCGGCACCAGCCAGCCGGAGCACGGCGTGCTGATCGCTGATCCACAGACCCTGGCCATGCTCGGCGAAAACCAGGTCGGCGAAGTCTGGGCCAGCGGCCCGAGCATCGCCCACGGTTACTGGCGCAACCCCGAGGCCACCGCCAAGACCTTCGTCCAGCACGACGGCCAGACCTGGCTGCGCACCGGCGACCTGGGCTTCATGCGCGACGGCGAGCTGTACATCACCGGGCGCCTGAAGGACATGCTCATCGTCCGCGGCCAGAACATTTATCCACAGGACATCGAGCAGACCGTCGAACGCGAAGTCGAGGTGGTGCGCAAAGGCCGGGTCGCTGCCTTTGCCGTGACCCAGGACGGCGTCGAAGGCATCGGTATCGCCGCCGAAATCGGCCGCAGCGTGCAGAAGAACGTGCCTGCCGACGAACTGATCAAGACCCTGCGCCAGACCGTCGCCGACGCTTATCAACAGGCCCCGGCCGTGGTCGTCCTGCTCAACCCCGGCGCCTTGCCCAAGACCTCCAGCGGCAAGCTGCAACGCTCGGCCTGCCGCACCCGCCTGGCCGACGGCAGCCTCGACAGCTACGCGGTGTTCCCGCAGGCCGGCACCGCCGCCAAAGCCAGCGCCGCGAGCCTGGGCCAGTCCAACCTGCACGAGCTGGTCGCCCGCACCTGGCGCGAACACCTGCAAGTCGACGATATCGCCGCCGATGACCATTTCTTCCTGCTCGGCGGCAACTCCATCCTCGCCACCCAGGTGGTCGCCAGCCTGCGCGACGCCCTGGGCATCGAGCTGAACCTGCGCCTGCTGTTCGAAGCGCCGACCCTGCAAGGCTTCGTCGCCGCCATCGAGGGCGCGCAGTCCGGCGCCGTGATCCAGGACGGCATCGCCCGCCTCAACGGTGACGAAGGCCTGCCGCAGTCCCTGGCCCAGAACCGCCTGTGGTTCACCTGGCAGCTCGACCCGCAGAGCAGCGCCTACAACATCCCCGCCGGCCTCAACCTGCGCGGCGAGCTGGACGAAGCAGCGCTGCGCAGCGCCTTCCAGCGTCTGGTCGAGCGCCACGAGTCCCTGCGCACCCGCTTCTACGAAGTGGACGGTGTAGCCCTGCAGCGCATCGATGCCGCCGGGCATTTCGAGATCACCCGTATCGACCTCAGCGACCTCGACGAGGACGAGCGCCGCAGCCGCGCCCAGGCCATCCGCGAGGAGCAGGCGCGCCTGCCGTTCGACCTGGAAAACGGCCCGCTGCTGCGGGTGCAGCTGGTCTGCCTGGACGAGCAGGAACACCAGTTGCTGGTGACCCTGCACCACATCATCGCCGACGGCTGGTCGCTGAACGTGCTGATCGACGAGTTCTCGCGCCTGTATGCCGCCGCCGTGCAAGAGCAGCCGCTGACCCTGGAAGCGCTGCCGGTGCGCTACGCCGACTACGGCCAGTGGCAGCGCGAATGGCTGGCCCGCGGTGAAGCCGAGCGCCAGCTGGCCTACTGGAAACAGCAACTGGGCGACGAACAGCCGAGCCTCGATCTCTCCACCGATCACCCTCGCTCGACCCGCCAGCAACACAGCGCCTCGCGCTACAGCCTGCGCTTGAGCGCGGAGCAGAGCAAAGCCCTGAAAGCCGCGGCCCAGGCCAGCCAGTCGACGCCGTTCATGTTCCTCCTGGCCGGCTTCCAGACCCTGCTGCACCGCTACAGCGGCCAGACCGACATTCGTATCGGCGTGCCCGGCGCCAACCGTCCGCGCCAGGAAACCCAGGGCCTGATCGGTTTCTTCATCAACACCCTGGTGCTGCGCGCCGAGCTGGATGCGCGCCTGCCGTTCGCCGAACTGCTTGGCCGTACCCGCCAGGCCGCTCTGGACGCCCAGGCCAACCAGGACCTGCCGTTCGATCAACTGGTCGAAGCCTTCCCGCAGGCCCGCGAGCAGGGCCTGTTCCAGGTCATGTTCAACCACCAGCAACGCGACCTCGGCGCCCTGCGCCGCCTGCCCGGCCTGCTCGCCGACGAGCTGCCGTGGCACAGCCGCGAGGCCAAGTTCGAACTGCAACTGCACAGCGAAGAAGACCGCAGCGGGCGCATCAACCTGTCCTTCGACTACGCCGACGAACTGTTCGAGCGCGCCACCATCCAGCGCCTGGCCGGACACTATGTGCGCCTGCTGAGCCAGGTCTGCGCCGCCACTGATATCGCCCTCGGCGACCTGCAACTGGCGGACGACGCCGAACAGGCGCGCCAGGCCGCCTGGAGCGTGGCCCCCTGCACCCCGGCCAGTCGCTGGCTGCCGGAGCTGCTCAACGAACAGGCCCAGCGCAGCCCCGAGCGCACCGCACTGGTGTGGGACGGCGGCAGCCTCGACTTCGCCGGCCTGCATGCCCAGGCCAACCGCCTGGCCAACTACCTGCGCGACAAGGGCGTCGGCCCGGACGTCAAGGTGGCCATCGCCGTGGAGCGTTCGCCGCAACTGCTGATCGGCCTGCTCGCCATCATCAAGGCCGGCGGCGCCTATGTACCGCTCGACCCGGACTACCCGAGCGAACGCCTGGCCTACATGCTGGCCGACAGCGGCGTCTCGCTGCTGCTGACCCAGAGCCATCTGCTCGGCGACATGCCCAGCGCCGAGGGCGTCAGCGCCATCGCCCTGGACAGCCTCAAGCTGGACAACTGGCCAAGCCACGCGCCGGGCCTGCACCTGCACGGCGACAACCTCGCCTACGTGATCTACACCTCCGGCTCCACCGGCCTGCCGAAAGGCGTGGGCAACACCCACGCGGCCCTGGCCGAGCGCCTGCAATGGATGCAGGCCACCTACCAGTTGAACGACAGCGACGTGCTGATGCAGAAGGCACCGATCAGCTTCGACGTTTCGGTATGGGAATGCTTCTGGCCGCTGATCACCGGTTGCCAGCTGGTGATCGCCGCCCCCGGCGAGCACCGCGATCCCCATCGCATTGCCCAACTGGTCCAGCAGCATGGCGTGACCACGCTGCACTTCGTGCCGCCGCTGCTGCAACTGTTCATCGACGAGCCGCTGACTGCCGGCTGCACCAGCCTGCGCCGGGTGTTCTCCGGTGGCGAGGCGCTGCCCGCCGAGCTGCGCAACCGCGTGCTGGCGCAACTGCCCAACGCGCAGCTGCACAACCGCTACGGCCCGACCGAAACCGCGATCAACGTCACCCACTGGCACTGCCAGGCCAGCGATGGCGTTCGTTCGCCGATCGGCCGGCCGCTGGGCAACGTGGTCTGCCGGGTCCTCGATGGCGAGCTGAATGCCCAGCCTGATGGCGTGCCGGGTGAGCTGTGCATCGGCGGCATCGGCCTGGCCCGTGGCTACCTCGGTCGTGCGGCGCTGACCGCCGAGCGCTTCGTTCCGGACGCCGCAGGCGAGCCGGGCGCGCGCCTGTACCGCACCGGCGACCGTGTGCGCTGGGCCGCCGATGGCGCCCTGGAGTACTTCGGCCGTCTCGACCATCAGGTCAAACTGCGCGGCTTCCGCGTCGAACCGCAGGAAATCGAAGCCCGTCTGCTGGCCCTGGACGGTGTCGGCCAGGCCGCGGTGCTGGTGCGCCAGACCGTCGCCGGCGCGCAACTGGTGGGCTACTACACCGCCGAGGCGAGCGAGGAGGGCGAGGCCGCGCAGAGCGCCCGCCTCAAGGCCGAGCTGGCCCTGGAGCTGCCGGAATACATGGTTCCGGCGCAGCTGGTGCGCATGGACGTCATGCCCCTTGGGCCGAGCGGCAAGCTCGACCGTCGTGCGCTGCCCGAGCCGCAGTGGCAGGCCCGCGAGCACGTCGAGCCGCAGACCGCACTGGAACGCCAGATCGCCGCGATCTGGCGCGAGGTGCTGGGCGTACCGCAAGTCGGCCTCAACGATGACTTCTTCGAGCTTGGCGGCCACTCGCTGCTGGCCACCCAGATCATTTCCCGGGTACGTCAGGCCTGTGATGTCGAGCTGGCCCTGCGCGTGCTATTCGATCACCGCGAGCTGGGTGCCTTCGCCGGCGAAATCGCGGCCTTGCAGGCAGCCGGTGCGCACAACAGCCAGCAGGCCATCGGCAAGGTCGATCGCAGCCAGCCGGTGGCGCTGTCCTACTCGCAGCAGCGCATGTGGTTCCTCTGGCAGATGGAGCCGGACAGCCCCGCCTACAACGTCGGCGGCATGGCGCGCCTGAGCGGCGCCTTCGATATCGGTTGCTTCGAAGCGGCCCTGCAAGCGCTGATCCTGCGCCACGAAACCCTGCGCACTACCTTCCCAAGCGTCGATGGCGTGGCTTGCCAGAAGGTCTCGGAAGAGACCGGCGTGGCCATGCAGTGGCTGGACATCTCGGCACTGCCCGCCGCCGAGCGCCAGGTCCGCCTGCAAGCCTTCGCCGACAGCGAAGCGCACCAGCCCTTCGACCTGGAAACCGGCCCGCTGCTGCGTGCCTGCCTGGTCAAGGCCGGCGAGCAGGAGCACTACTTCGTGCTGACCCTGCATCACATCGTCACCGAAGGCTGGGCGATGGACATCTTCGCCCGCGAACTGGGCCTGCTCTACGAGGCCTTCCTCGACGGCAAGCCATCGCCGCTGGAGCCGCTGGCGGTGCAGTACCTCGACTACAGCGTGTGGCAACGCCAGTGGCTGGAGTCCGGCGAGCGCCAGCGCCAGTTGGACTACTGGACCACGCAACTGGGCAAGGAGCACCCGCTGCTGGAGCTGCCCGGCGACCGTCCGCGCCCGCCGGTGCAAAGCCACCAGGGCGAGCTGTTCCGCTTCGACCTCGCCGATGACCTGGCCGGCCGCGTGCGCGCCTTCAATGCGAAGAACGGCCTGACCCTGTTCATGACCATGACCGCCGCCCTGGCGGTGCTGCTCTACCGCTACAGCGGCCAGACCGACCTGCGCATCGGCGCGCCGGTGGCCAACCGCATCCGTCCGGAAAGCGAAGGGCTGATCGGCGCGTTCCTCAACACCCAGGTGCTGCGCGTGCAGCTCGACGGGCAGATGAGCGTCGGCCAGTTGTTCGAGCAGGTGCGCCAGACCGTGATCGACGGCCAGTCGCACCAGGACCTGCCGTTCGACCATCTGGTCGAGGCCCTGCAACCACCGCGCAGCGCCGCCTACAACCCGCTGTTCCAGGTGATGTGCAACGTGCAGCGCTGGGAATTCCAGCAAAGCCGCGAGCTGGCCGGGATGACCGTCGAGTACATCGTCAACGACGCCCGCGCCACCAAGTTCGACCTCAACCTCGAAGTCACCGAACTGGACCACCGCCTGGGCTGCTGCCTGACCTACAGCACCGACCTGTTCGACGAGCCGCGCATCGCGCGCATGGCCGCGCACTGGCGCAACCTGCTGGACGCGCTGCTGGCCGATCCGCAACAGCGCCTGGGTGAACTGCCGCTGCTGGCCGCCGACGAGCGCCAGGGCCTGCTCGACAGCCTGGCCGCCGAGCCGGGCGAGCAGCGCCTCGACCAGTGCATCCACAGCCTGTTCAGCCAGCGGGTCAAGGCCAACCCCGAGGCGCCGGCGCTGACCTTCCGTGGCGAAACCCTCAGCTATGGCGAGCTGGACCAGCGTGCCAACCGCCTGGCCTGGCACCTGCGCGAGCAGGGTGTCGGCCCGCAGGTGCGGGTCGGCCTGGCCCTGGAGCGCGGGCTGGAAATGGTCATCGGCCTGCTGGCGATCCTCAAGGCCGGCGGCGCCTATGTGCCGCTGGACCCGGAATACCCGCTGGAGCGCCTGCAATACATGATCCGCGACAGCGGCGTGCGCCTGCTGCTCAGCGACGCCAGGCTGCTCGACGCCCTCGGCGAACTGCCCGACGGCGTGGCCCGTTGGAGCCTGGAGGACGACCTGCCGAAGCTGACCGCCTACCCGGACAGCGAACCGCCGTTCATCAGCCTGCCGCAGCACCAGGCCTACCTGATCTACACCTCCGGCTCCACCGGCCTGCCCAAGGGCGTGGTGGTCAGCCATGGCGAAATCGCCATGCACTGCCAGGCGGTGATCAAGCGCTTCGACATGCGCCCGGACGACTGCGAGCTGCACTTCTACTCGATCAACTTCGACGCCGCCACCGAGCGTCTGCTGGTGCCGCTGCTGACCGGCGCGCGCCTGGTGATCCGTGCCCAGGGCCAATGGGACGCCCAGGAAATCTGCGGCCTGATCCGCGACCAGGGCGTGACCATCCTCGGCTTCACCCCGAGCTACGGCAGCCAGCTGGCGCAATGGCTGGCCACCCAGGAGCAACGCCTGCCGGTACGCATGTGCATCACCGGCGGCGAGGCCCTGACCGGCGAGCACTTGCAACGCATCCGTGCGGCCTTCGCCCCGGAGCTGTTCTTCAACGCCTACGGCCCGACCGAAACCGTGGTCATGCCGCTGGCCTGCCTGTCGCCGGCCGAGCTGGAGGAAGGCCAGGCCAGCGTACCGATCGGCAGCGTGGTCGGGGCACGGGTCGCCTATATCCTCGACACCGACCTGGCCCTGGTTCCGCAAGGCGCCACCGGTGAGCTGTATGTCGGTGGGGCAGGGCTGGCGGTGGGTTACCACGAACGTCCGGGTCTGACCGCCGAGCGCTTCGTCGCCGACCCGTTCGCCAACGACGGCGGCCGCCTGTACCGCACCGGCGACCTGGTGCGCCAGCGCGCCGACGGCCTGGTCGAGTACATCGGCCGGGTCGACCATCAGGTGAAAATCCGCGGCTTCCGTATCGAACTGGGCGAGATCGAAACCCGCCTGCTCGACCATGCCGCCATCCGCGAAGCGGTGGTGCTGGCGCTGGACACGCCGGCGGGCAAGCAACTGGCCGGTTACCTGGTCAGCGATGTCGCCAGCCAGGACGAGGCACAGCAAGCGCAGCTGCGCGATGAGCTCAAGGCCGCGCTCAAGGCGCAACTGCCGGACTACATGGTGCCGACCCACCTGATCCTGCTGGAAGCCATGCCGCTCACCGCCAACGGCAAGCTCGACCGCCGTGCCTTGCCGGCGCCGGATCCGGAGCTGAACCGCCAGCAATACGTGGCGCCGACCAGCGAACTGGAACACAGCCTGGCGCGGATCTGGGGCGAGGTGCTGAACGTCGCCCAGGTCGGCCTCAACGACAACTTCTTCGAACTGGGCGGCGACTCGATCCTGTCGATCCAGGTGGTCAGCCGCGCCCGTGCGGCCGGCATCCACTTCACCCCGCGCGACCTGTTCCAGCACCAGACCGTGCAGGCCCTGGCCGCCGTTGCCACCACCCGCGAGGTGCTGCGCGCCGAACAAGGGCCGCTCACGGGGACTTCGGCACTGACGCCGATCCAGCACTGGTTCTTCGAAACCCCGATCGACAACCGCCAGCACTGGAACCAGGCGGTGCTGCTGGAGCCGACCCAGGTGCTCGATGCCGGGCAACTGGAGCAGGCCCTGAAGGCCGTGCAACAGCAGCATGACGCCCTGCGCCTCGGCTTCCACGAAGAGGAGGGCACCTGGCAGGCCGAATTCCGCGAAGGCGACGACAGCCTGCTGCGGGTCGCCCAGGTCAGCGATATGGCCCAATGCGCCGCGCTCTACGACGAAGCCCAGCGCAGCCTCGACCTGCAACAGGGCCCGCTGCTGCGCGCCTTGCTGGTCAGTGGCCCGCAGGGTGAGCAGCGCCTGCTGCTGGCGATCCATCACCTGGTGGTGGACGGCGTGTCCTGGCGCGTACTGCTGGAAGACCTGCAGAACGCCTACCGCCAACAGCCACTGCCGGCCAAGACCAGCGCCATGCGTGACTGGGCCGAGCGTCTAAGCAATTACGCCGCCAGCGAATCCCTGCGCGAAGAGCGCAACTGGTGGCAGGACCACCTCGGCACTGCCGCCATGCCGCTGCCGGGCGTCAATGCCGCCGGCGGTCAGCAGAACCGACATGCGCAAAGCCTGAGCGTGCGCCTGGATGCCCAGCGCACCCGCCAGTTGCTGCAACAGGCGCCAAGCGCCTACCGCACCCAGGTCAACGACCTGCTGCTGACTGCCCTGGCCCGGGTGCTGTGCCAGTGGACCGAGCAGTCCTCGGCGCTGGTCCAGCTCGAAGCCCACGGCCGCGAAAACCTGTTCGACGAGATCGACCTGACCCGTAGCGTCGGCTGGTTCACCAGCGCCTACCCGCTGCGCCTGACCCCGGCCGCCGACCTGTCCGGCTCGATCAAGGCGATCAAGGAACAACTGCGCAATGTGCCGCACAAGGGCCTCGGCTATGGTGTGCTGCGCTACCTCGGCGATGACGCTGCACGCAGCGCGATGCAGGCACTGCCGGTCGCCCCGGTGACCTTCAACTACCTCGGCCAGTTCGACCAGAGCTTCGCCAGCGACGCGCTGTTCCGTCCGCTGGAGGAGTCCGCCGGCACCGCCCATGACCCGCAGGCGCCGCTGCCCAACGAGCTGAGCATCGATGCCCAGGTGTATGCCGGCGAGCTGGTGCTGCGCTGGACCTTCAGCGCCGAGCGTCACCAGGCCGCAACCATCGAAGCCATCGCCAATGCCTACCTGGCCCAGTTGCAGGCCGTGGTCGCACACTGCCTGGACGAACACAGCGGCGGCCTGACGCCGTCCGACTTCCCCCTGGCCAGCCTGACCCAGGCCCAGCTGGATGCGCTGCCGGTGCCGGCGGCGCGGATCGAGGACGTCTACCCGCTGACCCCGATGCAGGAGGGCATGCTCCTGCATACCCTGCTGGAGCCGGGCACCGGCCTGTACTACATGCAGGACCGCTACCGCATCAACAGCGCCCTCGACCCCGAGCGCTTCACCCGCGCCTGGCAGGCCGTGGTGGCCCGTCACGAAGCCCTGCGCGCGTCGTTCTGCTGGGATATCGGCGAAGGCATGCTCCAGGTTATCCACAAGCCGGGCGACACCCCGGTGGACTACCTCGACTGGCGCGGCATCCCTGCCGATCAGCAGGAAGAGCAACTGCAAGCCCTGCACAAGCGCGAGCGCGAGGCCGGTTTCGATCTGCTGCACCAGGCGCCGTTCCACCTGCGCCTGATCCGCGTTGGCGAGGCCAGCTACTGGTTCATGATGAGCAACCACCACATCCTCATCGATGCCTGGTGCCGTTCGCTGCTGATGAACGACTTCTTCGACCTGTACATGGCCCTCGGCGAAGGCCGCGATGCCCAATTGGCGCCGGCCCCGCGCTACCGCGACTACATCGGCTGGCTGCAACAGCGCGGCCTGCAACAGGCCCGTGACTGGTGGCGCGACAACCTGCGCGGCTTCGAGCGGCCGACGCCGATCCCGAGCGACCGCCCGTACCTGCGTGAGCATGCCAGCGAGAGCGGCGGCATGGTGGTGGGCGATGTCTACACCCGCCTCGACGTCGCCGAGGGTGCCCGCCTGCGCGAGCTGGCGCAGCAGCACCAGTTGACCGTCAACACCTTCGCCCAGGCTGCCTGGGCCCTGACCCTGCGCCGTCTCAGCGGCGAGCGTGACGTGCTGTTCGGTGTCACCGTGGCCGGGCGTCCGGTGGACATGCCGCAGATGCAGCGCACCGTCGGCCTGTTCATCAACACCATCGCCCTGCGGGTCGGCCTGCCCCAGGACGGCCAGCGCCAGAGCGTGCGCCAGTGGCTGAACGGCCTGCTCGACAGCAACATGCAACTGCGCGAGTACGAATACCTGCCGCTGGTGAATATCCAGGAGCTCAGCGAACTGCCCAAGGGCCTGCCGCTGTTCGACAGCCTGTTCGTGTTCGAGAACGCGCCGGTGGAAGTCTCGGTGCTGGACCGCGCGCAAAGCCTGAATGCCACCTCGGATTCCGGCCGTACCCACACCAACTACCCGCTGACCGCCGTCTGCTATCCGGGCGACGACCTTGGCCTGCACCTGTCCTACGACCAGCGCTACTTCGATGAAGCGACGGTGCAGGGCATGCTCGCCGAGTTCAAGCGCCTGCTGCTGGCGCTGGTGGAAGGCTTCCACGGCGATATGTCGGCGCTGCCGCTGCTGGCCGAGGCCGAGCGGGAATTCCTCGTTCATGGCTGCAACCAGAGTGCCCGCGAGTACCCGCTGGAGCGCAGTTATGTGGCGCAGTTCGAAGAGCGCGTGGCCGCCCATCCTGAGCGGATTGCCGTCAGCTATCTGGAACACCGCCACAGCTACGCCGAACTCAATGCCGCCGCCAACCGCCTGGGCCATGCCCTGATCGCGGCCGGTGCCGGCTTCGACCAGCCGATCGCGCTGCTCGCCGAGCGCGGCCCGGACCTGCTGGGCATGATCATCGGTAGCTTCAAGGCTGGTGCCGGTTACCTGCCGCTGGACCCGGCGCTGCCGAACCAGCGCCTTGCCGGTGTGATCGGCCAGAGCCGCGCGCCAGTGCTGGTGTGCAGCGCCGACTGCGAAGCGCAGGCCCGTTCGTTGATCGCCGATAACCCTGGCGTGCAATTGCTGGTCTGGGAGCAGGTCCAGCAAAGCCCGGCTGTGGATAACCCAGGCCGCTACAGCGCCCCTGACAACCTTGCCTACGTGATCTTCACCTCCGGTTCCACTGGCCTGCCCAAGGGCGTGATGGTCGAACAGCGCGGCATGCTCAACAACCAGCTGAGCAAGGTGCCGTATCTGGATCTGAGCGAGAAAGACGTGATCGCCCAGACCGCCTCGCAAAGCTTCGATATCTCGGTCTGGCAGTTCCTCGCCGCACCGCTGTTCGGTGCCCGTGTGGACATCGTGCCGAACGATATCGCCCGTGATCCGCAGGCACTGCTGGCTCACGTCCAGCAGCAGGGCATCAGTGTGCTGGAAAGCGTACCGTCGCTGATCCAGGGCCTGCTCGCCGAAGAGCGCGTGAGCCTCGACGGCCTGCGCTGGATGCTGCCGACCGGCGAAGCCATGCCGCCCGAGCTGGCCCGCCAGTGGCTGCTGCGTTATCCACAGATCGGCCTGGTCAACGCCTACGGCCCGGCCGAATGCTCGGACGACGTGGCGTTCTTCCGCGTCGACCTGGCGGCCACCGAAAGCACCTACCTGCCGATCGGCACGCCGACCGACAACAACCTGATCTACCTGCTGGACGACGCCCTGGAACTGGTGCCGCTGGGCGCCGTGGGCGAGCTGTGCGTCGCCGGTACCGGCGTCGGCCGCGGCTACGTCGGCGATACCCGCCGCAGCGTGCCGGTCTTTGTACCGAACCCGTTCGGCGCCCCGGGCGAGCGCCTGTACCGCACCGGCGACCTGGCCCGCCGTCGCGCCGATGGCGTGCTGGAGTACGTCGGCCGCGCCGACCACCAGGTGAAGATCCGCGGCTACCGTATCGAGCTGGGCGAAATCGAAACCCGCCTGCTGGAGCATCCGGCCATCCGCGAAACCGTGGTCCTCGATATCGACGGCCCGCAGGGCAAGCAACTGGCGGCCTACGTGGTCTGCCGTAGCGAGCTCGACGTCGATCAACTGAAAACCTCGCTGAAGGCCAGCCTGCCGGACTACATGGTGCCGACCCACGTCGTGCAACTGCCGGCCATGCCCCTGACGCCGAACGGCAAGCTTGACCGCAAGGCCCTGCCGAAGCCGGATACCAGCCTGTCGCAGACTGCCTATGTCGCACCGGTCAGCGCGCTGGAACAGCAACTGGCGGCGATCTGGGCCGAAGTGCTGAAGATCCAGCGGGTCGGTCTGGACGACAGCTTCTTCGAGCTGGGCGGCCACTCGCTGCTGGCGACCCAGGTGATCTCCCGGGTGCGTCAGGGCCTGAAGATCGAGCTGTCGCTACGAAGTCTGTTCGAAGCCAAGGATCTGCGCGGCTTCGCCCGCCAGGTCGAGGCGGCCGAAAGCAGCCGGCAGCAGGCCATTGGCCTGGCGGATCGCAGCCAGCCGCTGGCGCTGTCCTTCGCCCAGCAGCGCCAGTGGTTCCTCTGGCAGCTGGAGCCGCAGAGCGCGGCCTACAACATGCCGGCCGCCCTGCGCCTGAGTGGCGCGCTGGATATCGCTGCGCTGGAGCTGAGCTTCGAACGCCTGATCGCCCGCCACGAGACCCTGCGCACCACCTTCCGCCAGGACGGTGCCCGCGCCGTGCAGGTCATTCATGCCCCGGCGCCGTTCGTGCTGGAGCTGGAGCAACTGCCAGCATCCGAGCGGCCACAGGAGGAACAGGTGCGCCTGTTCATCGAAGCCGAGACATTGCGTGCGTTCGACCTGGAAAACGGCCCGCTGCTGCGCGTGCGCCTGCTCCACCTGGGCGCCGACGAGCATGTGCTGGTACTGGTCCAGCACCATATCGTCACCGACGGCTGGTCGATGCCGATCATGGTCGACGAGCTGATGCGCCTGTACGCGGGCTACAGCCAGGGCGAAGAAGTGCAACTGGCGCCGCTGGCGATCCAGTACGCCGACTACGCCCTGTGGCAGCGCCAGTGGCTGGAAGCCGGGGAGAAGGCTCGCCAGCTGGACTACTGGACTGCGCAACTGGGCGGTGAACAGCCGGTGCTGGAACTGCCGACCGATCACCCACGCCCACCGGTCCAGAGCACCGCAGGGGCACAGCTGAACTTCAGCCTCGACCCGCAACTGGCCGCGCAACTGAAAACCCTGGCGCAAGGGCAGGGCGTGACCCTGTTCATGCTCTTGCTGGGTTCGTTCCAGACCCTGCTGCACCGTTACTCGGGCCAGGGCGACGTGCGCGTCGGCGTGCCGATCGCCAACCGCAACCGCGGCGAAACCGAGCCGTTGATCGGCTTCTTCGTCAACACCCAGGTGCTCAAGGCCGAGCTGGATTCCCAGACCCGCGTCACCGAGTTGCTGCAACAGGTCAAGCGCCACGCCCTGGAGGCCCAGGCCCATCAGGACCTGCCGTTCGAGCAACTGGTGGAAGCCCTGCAACCGGAGCGCGACCTGAGCCGCAGCCCGCTGTTCCAGGTGATGTACAACCACCAGAGCGAAGCCGCGCAGCTGGTGCCGCAACTGGCCGGCCTGCAGCTGGAGGCGGTGCCATCGGAGAAACACACCGCGCAGTTCGACCTGATGCTGCATACCGTCGAGCACAGCGACGGCCTGAGCGCCTCGCTGACCTACGCCACCGCCTTGTTCGAGGCCGACACCATCGCGCGCATGGCTGCCCACTGGCAGCAGTTGCTGCGTTCGATCAACGCCGATGTGCAGCAGCGCATCGGTGAGCTGGCCTTGCTGGACGAGGCGGCCGAGCGGCGCATCCTGCGCGAGTGGAACACCACTGCCGCGCCGTTCCCGGACGACACCGGCATCCATCACCTGTTCGAAGCCCAGGTGGCGGCGACCCCGGACGCCCCGGCGCTGGTGTTCGCCGGCGAGCAACTGAGCTATGCCCAAACCAACCTGCGGGCCAACCAGTTGGCGCACAAGCTGCGTGAACTGGGTGTCGGGCCGGATTCGCTGGTGGGCATCTCCGTCGAGCGCAGCCTGGAAATGGTTATCGGCCTGCTGGCGATCATCAAGGCTGGCGGCGCCTATGTGCCGCTGGATCCGGATTATCCACAGGAGCGCCTGGCCTACATGATCGAGGACAGCGGCGTGCAGTTGCTGCTGACCCAACAGGCGCTGGTCGAGCGCCTGCCGATTCCTGCGGGCGTGCAGTCGCTGTGCCTGGATCAACTGGAGCTGAGCGGTTACAGCGAAGCCAACCCAACGCTGGAAACCGTGCCGGAAAACCTCGCCTACGTGATCTACACCTCGGGCTCCACCGGCAAGCCAAAGGGCGCCGGCAACAGCCATCGCGCCCTGGTCAACCGTCTGCACTGGATGCAGAAGGCCTACGGTCTGGACGGCAGCGATACCGTGCTGCAGAAGACTCCGTTCAGCTTCGACGTATCGGTGTGGGAGTTCTTCTGGCCGTTGCTGACCGGTGCCCGTCTGGCGGTTGCTCTGCCGGGTGATCACCGCGATCCGCAGCGCCTGGTGGAAACCATCAACGAATACGGGGTCACCACGCTGCACTTCGTACCGTCGATGCTCCAGGCGTTCATGACCAACGAGCAGGTGGAAAGCTGCGTCAGCCTGAAACGCGTGGTGTGCAGTGGTGAAGCGCTGCCGGCCGATTTGGCGGCACAGACCCTCAAGCGCCTGCCACAAGCCGGCCTGTACAACCTGTACGGCCCGACCGAAGCGGCGATCGACGTGACCCACTGGACCTGCACCCTGGAGGACCGCCTGAGCGTGCCGATCGGCCAGCCGATCGACAACCTCAAGACCCATATCCTCGAAGACGGGCTGCTGCCGGCTGCACCTGGCTGTGCCGCCGAGCTGTACCTGGGCGGTGTCGGCCTGGCCCGTGGTTACCACAACCGCCCGGCGCTGACCGCCGAGCGTTTCGTGCCGGATCCGTTCTCGGAAAACGGCGGCCGCCTGTATCGCACCGGCGACCTGGCGCGTTATCGCGACGAGGGCGTGATCGAGTACGCCGGGCGTATCGACCACCAGGTGAAGATCCGCGGCCTGCGTATCGAACTGGGTGAAATCGAGGCGCGCCTGCTGGAACACCCGGCGGTGCGCGAAGGCAGCGTCATCGATATCGACGGCGCCAACGGCAAGCAGCTGGCCGCCTACCTGGTGGCCCGCGATCCGCAGCAGGACACCGATGAACTGAAGGAAATCCTCAAGGCCCACCTCAAGGTGCACCTGCCGGAGTTCATGGTGCCGAGCCACTTCATCTGGCTGGCGTCGATGCCGGTCAACGCCAACGGCAAGCTCGACCGCCGTGCGCTGCCGAAGCCGGACCTGACCCAGAACGCCTCGGCAGGCGTGGCCCCGAGCAACCCGCTGGAAGCGCAACTGGCGCACATCTGGGCCGAGGTGCTGAAGCTGGAGCAGGTCGGTGTGACCGACAACTTCTTCGAGCTGGGCGGCGACTCGATCATCTCCATCCAGGTGGTCAGCCGTGCCCGCCAGGCCGGCATCCTGTTCTCGGCCAAGGACCTGTTCCAGCGCCAGACCATCCAGGGCATCGCCCAGGTGGCCAGCCGTGCCCCGGCGGTGCGTATCGAGCAGGGTCCGCTGAGCGGGCCGACGCCGTTGCTGCCGATCCAGCGCTGGTTCTTCGACAGCCCGGTCCCTCAGCGTCATCACTGGAACCAGTCGGTGCTGTTCACCCCGACCGTGGCGCTGGATGCACCGCGCCTGGAAGCCGCCCTGCAACGCCTGGTGGCGCATCACGATGCACTGCGCCTGAGCTTCGTCGACGAGCGCGCCAGCTTCCGCGATGCGGTCAGCGGCGAGCTGCTGTGGGTACGTGAGCTAGCGTCTCGCGACGGCCTGCGTGCCCTGTGTGATGAAGCGCAGCGCAGCCTGAACCTGGTCGAAGGCCCGCTGCTGCGCGGCCTGCTGGTCAAGCTGCCCGAGGGCGAACAGCGCCTGCTGCTGGTGATCCATCACCTGGCAGTGGACGGCGTGTCCTGGCGGATCCTCCTGGAAGACCTGCAAGCCGCCTACAACGGCGCTGCGCTGGCCGACAAGACCCACTCGGTGAAGGTCTGGGCCGAGCAGTTGCAGGCCTGGGCCGGCACGCCGGAACTGGTCGCCGAACTGGGCTGGTGGCAGGCGCAGTTGCAGGGCGTCAGCGACGAACTGCCGCTGGACCACGCCGAGGGCGGGCGCCAGCACCAGCACGAAGTCACCGTCAGCAGCCGTCTCGATGCCAATCTGACGCGCCAGTTGCTGCAAGAAGCGCCGGCGGCCTACCGCACGCAGATCAACGACCTGCTGCTGACCGCCCTGGCCCGGGTGATCGGGCGCTGGACCGGTCAGGTCGACACCCTGGTGCGCCTGGAAGGCCATGGCCGCGAAGAGCTGTTTGACGATATCGATATCAACCGCACCGTCGGCTGGTTCACCAGCATGTACCCGGTCAAGCTCAGCGCCGCCGGTGATCTCGCCACGTCGCTGAAAACCATCAAGGAACAGCTGCGCGCAGTGCCGCACAAGGGCCTTGGCTACGGCGTGCTGCGCTGGCTCGGCGACGAGCAGGCGCAACGCAGCCTGGCGGCCCTGGCCCAGGGCCAGATCGTCTTCAACTACCTCGGCCAGCTCGACGGCAGTTTTGCCGCCGAGGATGCGCTGCTGGCGCCATCCGGCGAAGGCAGCGGCCAGGGCCAGGACGACGAGGCGCCGCTGGACAGCCTGCTGGCCATCAACGGCCAGGTGCTCGACGGCCAGCTGGAAATGCTCTGGAGCTTCAGCGGCGAGCTGTTCGACACCGGCACCGTGCAGGGCCTGGCCGATGCCTACGCCGACGAACTGCGCCTGCTGATCGAACACTGCCTGAGCGCCGGCGTGGGCGGGGTGACGCCGTCGGACTTCCCGCTGGCCGGTCTCGACCAGCGCCAGCTCGACAGCCTGCCGCTGCCGGCCGCGCAGATCGCCGACATCTACCCGCTGTCGCCAATGCAGCAAGGCATGCTGTTCCACAGCCTGTACGAGCAGCAGGGCGCCAGCTACGTCAACCAGATGACTGCCCGGGTGCGCGGCCTCGATGTCGAGCGCTTCCGTGCCGCCTGGCAGGCGGTGGTGGACAACCACGACGTGCTGCGGGCGAACTTCGTCAGCAACTTCGCCCAGCCATTGCAGGTGATCCGTCGTCGCCTGGCGGTGTCCTTCAGCGAGCTGGACTGGCGTGGCCGGGACGTCTCGGACGCGGCCCTGGCCGCCTGGGCCGAGGCCGACCAGCAACGCGGTTTCGACCTGCAGCAGGATCCACTGCTGCGCCTGAGCCTGCTGCGTACCGACGAGGACAGCCACCATCTGGTGTTCACCTGCCATCACATCCTGCTCGACGGCTGGAGCAACTCGCGCCTGCTCGGCGAAATGCTCCAGCGTTACAGCGGTCAGGAGCCGGCGGCCGGCAAGCGCTACGGCGACTACATCGAATGGCTGCAACGCCAGGATGCGCAGGTTGCCCAGGACTTCTGGCTTGGCCAGCTGGCCGAACTGGACGAGCCGACCCGCCTGGTGCCGCTGTTCCGGGCACCGGTGCAGGGTGAGGGCTTTGCCGATCGTCTGCTGACCCTGGACGTGGCGCGCACCCGCCGCCTCAACGATTTCGCCCGCGATCAGCGCGTCACTGCCAACACCCTGTTGCAGGCCGCATGGATGCTGCTGTTGCAGCGCTACAGCGGGCAGTCGGCGGTGACCTTCGGCGCCACCGTGGCCGGTCGTCCGGCGGATCTGCCGGGTGTCGAGGAGCAACTGGGCCTGTTCATCAACACCCTGCCGGTGGTCGGCAGCCCGCGTGCCGAACAGCGCGTGGCCGACTTCGTGCAGCAGGTGCAGGCACGCAACCTGGCCCTGCGCGAGCACGAGCACACCCCGCTCTACGAAATCCAGCGCTGGGCTGGCTGGAGTGGCGAGGCGCTGTTCGACTCGATCATGGTCTTCGAGAACTACCCGATCGCCGACGCGCTGCAAGGCGCGGCGCCGCAATCGCTGGTGTTCGACAAGGTGGTCAACCAGGAGCAGACCCACTATCCGCTGACCCTGGTGATCGAGGCGGGCGAGCAACTGGCGGTGCGCATGAGCTATGACCGCGCCCGCCTGGCTGCGGAGACCGTGGCACAACTGGCGGCACACTTCGGGCAACTGCTGGATGCCCTGGTGATCAGCGGCGAAACCGCGCTGGGCGAGCTGTCGATGCTGGAAGGCGTCGAGCAGCAGCATGTCCTGCGCGACTGGAACGCGACGGAGGCCGAGTTCCCGAGCGAAGCCTGCATCCAGGGCCTGATCGAGGCCCAGGTGGCGGCAACGCCGGAGGCTCCGGCACTGGTCTTCGCCGGCGAGCAACTGAGCTATGCCCAAACCAACCTGCGGGCCAACCAGTTGGCGCACAAGCTGCGTGAACTGGGTGTCGGGCCGGATTCGCTGGTGGGCATCGCCGTCGAGCGCAGCCTGGAAATGGTTATCGGCCTGCTGGCGATCATCAAGGCTGGCGGCGCTTACGTGCCGCTGGACCCGGATTATCCACAGGACCGCCTGGCCTACATGATCGAGGACAGCGGCGTGCAACTGCTGCTGACCCAGCAGGCGCTGGTCGAGCGCCTGCCGATTCCTGCGGGTGTGCAGTCGCTGTGCCTGGATCAGCTTGAGCTGAGCGGCTACAGCGAAGCCAACCCGACCCTGGAAACCGTGCCGGAAAACCTCGCCTACGTGATCTACACCTCGGGCTCCACCGGCAAACCGAAGGGTGCAGGCAACAGCCATCGCGCCCTGGTCAACCGCCTGCACTGGATGCAGAAAGCCTACGGCCTGGACGGCAGCGACACCGTCCTGCAAAAGACTCCGTTCAGCTTCGACGTGTCGGTCTGGGAGTTCTTCTGGCCGCTGCTGACCGGTGCCCGTCTGGCGGTTGCTCTGCCGGGCGATCACCGCGATCCGCAGCGCCTGGTGGAAACCATCAACGAATACGGGGTCAGCACGCTGCACTTCGTACCGTCGATGCTCCAGGCGTTCATGACCAACGATCAGGTGGAAAGCTGCGTCAGCCTGAAACGCGTGGTGTGCAGTGGTGAAGCCTTGCCGGCCGAGTTGGCGGCACAGACCCTCAAGCGCCTGCCACAGGCCGGCCTGTACAACCTGTACGGCCCGACCGAAGCAGCGATCGACGTGACCCACTGGACCTGCACCCAGGAGGACCGCCTGAGCGTGCCGATCGGCCAGCCGATCGACAACCTCAAGACCCATATCCTCGAAGACGGGTTGCTGCCGGCTGCACCTGGCTGTGCCGCCGAGCTGTACCTGGGCGGTGTCGGCCTGGCCCGTGGTTACCACAACCGTCCGGCACTGACCGCCGAGCGCTTTGTGCCGGATCCGTTCTCGGACAACGGTGGCCGCCTGTACCGCACCGGTGACCTGGCGCGTTATCGCGACGAGGGCGTGATCGAGTACGCCGGCCGTATCGACCATCAAGTGAAGATCCGCGGCCTGCGGATCGAACTGGGTGAAATCGAGGCGCGCCTGCTGGAGCATCCAGCGGTACGTGAAGCCAGCGTGATCGATATCGACGGTGTCGGCGGCAAGCAGCTGGCGGCCTACCTGGTGGCGGACGACAGCGCCGACCTGAAGGAACTGCTCAAGGCCCACCTGAAGGTGCACCTGCCGGAGTTCATGGTGCCAAGCCACTTCATCCTGCTGGAGAAGATGCCGCTGAGCGCCAACGGCAAGCTCGACCGTCGAGCCTTGCCGAAGCCGGACCTGAGCCAGGCCCAGGCCAGCTACGTGGCACCGTCCAGCAAGCTGGAAAGCCAGCTGGCAGCGATCTGGGCCGATGTCCTCAAGCTGGAGAAGGTCGGTATTACCGACAACTTCTTCGAACTGGGCGGCGACTCGATCATTTCCATCCAGGTGGTCAGCCGTGCCCGCCAGGCGGGTATCGTCTTCACCCCGAAAGACCTGTTCCAGCGCCAGACCGTGCAGGGCATCGCGCAGATCGCCAGCCGTGCTTCGGCGGTGCAGGCGGAGCAGGGCCCGGTGACGGGCGAGGCGCCGCTGACCCCGATCCAGCACTGGTTCTTCGAGGCTGATATCCCGCAACCGCAGCAATGGAACCAGGCGCTGATGCTGGCGCCTCGCCAAACCTTGCGCGCCGAGCCGTTGCAAGCCGCGCTGCAGGCGCTGCTGGCCCAGCACGATGTGTTGCGTGTCGGCTTCGAGCGTGACGCCGAGGGCTGGCGTGCGCACTTCCGTGGCGAAGCCGAGGCGGCGCTGTGGGTGCGTGAACTGGACTCGGTGGAACAGCTGCGCGAGCTGGCCGATGCCGCACAGGGCAGCCTCGACCTGAACCAGGGTCCATTGCTGCGTGCGGTGCTGGTCAACCTGCCGCAAGGCGAGCAGCGCCTGCTGCTGGTGATCCATCACCTGGTGGTGGACGGCGTGTCCTGGCGCATCCTGCTGGAAGACTTGCAGGCGGCCTATCAGGGCGCTGCGCTGCCGGCCAAGACCAGCTCGTTCAAGCACTGGGCCGAGCGTCTGCAAACCCACGCACAGGGCGCGCAGCTGCAAGCGCAACTGGCCTGGTGGCAGGCGCAATTGCAGGATGTCAGCGACGCGCTGCCTTGCGACCACGCCGATGGCAGCCAGCAGCAACGCCATGCACAGTCCGTCGCTACGCGTCTGGACCGCGAGCAGACCCGGCAACTGTTGCAGGACGCCCCGGCGGCCTACCGCACGCAGATCAACGACCTGCTGCTGACCGCCCTGGCGCGGGTCATCACGCGCTGGACCGGACATGCCGAAACCCTGGTGCGCCTGGAAGGGCATGGCCGTGAAGAGCTGTTCGCCGAGCTGGACATCACCCGCACCGTCGGCTGGTTCACCAGCCTGTACCCGCAGAAACTCACGCCGGCGCTGGAACTGGCTGACTCGATCAAGGCGATCAAGGAGCAACTGCGCGCGGTACCGGACAAGGGCATTGGCTACGGCATGCTGCGCTACCTGGGCGACGCCGAGGCGCAACGCAGCCTGGCTGCGCTGGCGCAGGGCAGCATCGTCTTCAACTACCTGGGCCAGCTCGATGCCGGTGCCGGTGACGGCCTGCTGGTTGCGGCCAGCGAAAGCTGTGGCCAGGGCGTCAGCCCGCTGGCACCGCTGGGCAGCCTGCTGAGCATCGATGGCCAGGTGGCCGGCGGTGAACTGGCGCTGTCCTGGACCTTCAGCGGCGAGGTGTTCGAGCGTGCAACCGTCCAGCGTCTGGCCGACGAGTACGCGGCCGAACTGGCGCAATTGATCGCTCACTGTGTCAGTGCCGATGCCGGTGGCGTAACGCCGTCGGACTTCCCGCTGGCCGGCCTGAGCCAGATGCAGCTGGACCAGTTCCCGCTGCCGGCCGCCGGGATCGCCGATCTCTACCCGCTGTCGCCGATGCAGCAGGGCATGTTGTTCCACAGCCTGTTCGAGGAGGAGGGCGGCAGCTACATCAACCAGATGGTCGCCGAGGTGCGTGGTCTCGACAGCGCACGCTTCCGCGATGCCTGGCAGGCGGTGGTGGACAACCACGATGTGCTGCGGGCGAATTTCGTCAGCAGCTTCGGCCAGCCGTTGCAGGTGATCCGCAAGCACCTGGCGGTGCCGTTCGAGGTGCAGGACTGGCGCGGTCGCGACGACCTCGACCTGGCCCTGGCGGCCTTCGCCGAGACGGACAAGCAGCGCGGCTTCGACCTGGAGCGCGAAGCGCTGCTGCGCCTGAACCTGCTGCGTACCGGCGAGGACAGCCACCACCTGGTGTTCACCAGCCATCACATCCTGCTCGACGGCTGGAGCAGTTCGCGCCTGCTGGGCGAAGTGTTGCAGCACTACCGTGGCGAGGCAGTGCCGGCCCCGCGTGGTCGCTACCAGGACTACATCCAGTGGCTGCTGGCCCAGGATGCCCAGGCCAGCGAGCGCTTCTGGAACGAGCAACTGCGTGATCTTGCCGAGCCGACCCGCCTGGTGCCGCTGTTCCGGACTCCGGTGCAAGGCGAAGGCTTCGCCGACCAGTTGCTGACCCTGGACACCCCGCGTACCCGTCGTCTCAACGACTTCGCCCGCGATCAGCGCGTCACTGCCAACACCCTGTTGCAGGCCGCATGGATGCTGCTGTTGCAGCGCTACAGCGGGCAGTCGGCGGTGACCTTCGGCGCCACCGTGGCCGGTCGTCCGGCGGATCTGCCGGGTGTCGAGGAGCAACTGGGCCTGTTCATCAACACCCTGCCGGTGGTCGGCAGCCCGCGTGCCGAACAGCGCGTGGCCGACTTCGTGCAGCAGGTGCAGGCGCGCAACCTGGCCCTGCGCGAACACGAGCACACGCCGCTCTACGAAATCCAGCGCTGGGCGGGCTGGAGTGGCGAGGCGCTGTTCGACTCGATCATGGTCTTCGAGAACTACCCGATCGCCGACGCGCTACAAGGTGCGGCACCGCAATCGCTGGTGTTCGACAAGGTGGTCAACCAGGAGCAGACCCACTATCCGCTGACTCTGGTGATCGAGGCGGGCGAGCAACTGGTCGTACGCATGAGCTACGACCGCGCCCGCGTGGCTGCGGAGACCGTGGCGCAACTGGCGGCACACTTCGGGCAACTGCTGGATGCCCTGGTGGTCAGCGGCGAGACCGCGCTGGGCGAGCTGTCGATGCTGGAAGGCATCGAGCAGCAGCATGTCCTGCGCGACTGGAACGCGACGGAGGCCGAGTTCCCGAGCGAGGCGTGCATCCAGGGCTTGATCGAGGCCCAGGTAGCGGCAACGCCGGAGGCTCCGGCGCTGGTCTTCGCCGGCGAGCAACTGAGCTACGCCCAAACCAACCTGCGGGCCAACCAGTTGGCGCACAAGCTGCGTGAACTGGGTGTCGGGCCGGATTCGCTGGTGGGCATCTCCGTCGAGCGCAGCCTGGAAATGGTTATCGGCCTGCTGGCGATCATCAAGGCTGGCGGCGCCTATGTGCCGCTGGACCCGGATTATCCACAGGACCGCCTGGCCTACATGATCGAGGACAGCGGCGTGCAATTGCTGCTGACCCAGCAGGCCCTGGTGGAGCGTCTGCCGATTCCTGCGGGTGTGCAGTCGCTGTGCCTGGATCAACTGGAGCTGAGCGGTTACAGCGAGGCCAACCCGACGCTGGAAACCGTGCCGGAAAACCTCGCCTACGTGATCTACACCTCGGGCTCCACCGGCAAGCC